>NZ_LFJB01000074.1:0-70076 GCF_006658625.1 Bradyrhizobium sp. UNPF46 | reverse complement strand
CCGGGAGATCACGGCATAAGCCGTCCAGCCACTGCGCAGGGAAGGCCGAGTGATCGGCGACACCTGTATGCTGCTGTGCGGTCTTTCTTGCGCGTGCCTTTCGCGCAGCAGACCGCGGGTGCCAGTCGGCACCCGGCCTTCCCTGCGCCCTCTTGGCTCAAGAGGGTAGCGATACCAAGCAAAGCTCGGGCGAAATGCGCCGCGAGGCTGCGAAGCCGTGTCTATCACCACACACTCAGCGTCATCGCCCGGCCAGTGCGCAATTGCGCACTAGGATCGGGCGATCCAGTATTCCAGAGCCTGCAGTGATCGAACCGATAAGCCGCGGCGTACTGGATTCCCCGCCGTCGCGGGGAATGACAGTCTGCGAGCCGAGCTGCGTGTCACGAGCTCGATCTCGTAGGTGGGCAAAGCGCAGCGTGCCCACGCCTTTGTTGCTTATGGATGGAGATCGTGGGCACGGCGCTGTGCGCCTTTGCCCACTCTACCGCACCGCCGCCGGAATATGCAGGGGGAGCATCGCAACGATGACTTGGAAAGAGCGCGCTACACTCCGCTCTCGTGCCACGGACGCAGCGCAGCACGCTCGGCGATGCAAAGCATCGACAGGTGCGGTGCGCTGCAGAGCCGGGGCCCATCTCACCGCGACCTCCGGTGCCGCCTGGGTCCCGGCTCTGCGCCGCAACGCCAAGAGGCGCCGCGGCTTGTCCGGGACACGAGAGGTCCGCTCACCACGAAATCGGAATTCGCTGCGCGAATCCGCCGAGGTCCGAATCCGGGCTCAATGGCTGCCGGTCGAGCGGCCGGTTGTTGTTGCTGCGTGCGAACGAGGCGCCGGGCGGGAAGGCATAGTCGGTGAACTTGCGCTCGCCCGGAAGGACCTCCGTTCCGCCGTCCAGCCACGATCGCTTGCTCACATAGATGCGCGTGCGTGGGCCGGACTGGTAGGACCGGTTGGGGCCGCGCGGGCCGTACTCGTAGACCGTATTCGGCGTCGTCAGTTGTCGATCGCGCTTGCCGCTGGTTGCGCCATGTGCGCCGAAAGTCGAGGCGAGGAGGGCAGCCAGCACCGTGCTGGTCGTAACAAGCGCATTCATCGGCAAATACCCATGCGAATTCCTGATGCCATCGCCTCTCGCACCGGCTCGAGAGGCTGTAAAGAATTCAGGCGTTGCGCAATGTTGCTGCGCGCTCGCACGGTCGAACCGCGCGTCAGGGGGCAGGACGCCGGACATTCGTGCTGCAAGGCGCGTGCGGTCGTCATGACGACCGCAATCACACGGCTGATCCGTCAATCAAATTCAACGAGCGGAAACAGTCCAGCAATCTCAAAGCCACACCACGGCCACAGCCGTTTCGTTTCAGAGCAGCAGGGTGCTCTTGAGGTGTGGAATGTCGGTGTTGCGGGCCTTGCTGATCGCGGTGGCAATGAGTGGTTTATCGGTTGCGGGTTCAATTCCGGTCGTGCTGTTGCCGCAGCCGGCATCCGCGCAAGTCGTGGAGACGATCGTGGTCGAGGGTAACCGCCGCGTCGAGGCCGAGACGGTCCGCTCCTATTTCAGGCCCGGCCCGGGCGGGCGCCTGGATCAATCCGCCGTCGATGACGGGCTCAAGGCGTTGATCGCGACCGGTCTGTTTCAGGACGTCAAGATCAGTCAATCCGGCGGCCGCATCGTGGTGTCGGTGGTCGAGAATGCCGTCATCGGCCGCATCGCCTTCGAGGGCAACAAGAAGATCAAGGACGAGCAGCTCTCGGCGGAAATCCAGTCCAAGCCGCGCGGCACGTTCTCGCGCGCGCTGGTGCAGTCGGACACGCTGCGCATCGCTGAAATCTACCGGCGCTCCGGCCGCTACGACGTCCGCGTCACGCCGGAGATCATCGAGCAGCCGAACAACCGCGTCGATCTCATCTTCACGGTCGAGGAGGGAGCCAAGACCTCGGTCAAGTCGGTCGAGTTCATCGGCAACAGCGCCTTCTCGGCCTCGCGCCTGCGCGACGTCATCAAGACGCGCGAGAGCAACCTGCTCAGCTTCCTCGCCAGCAACGACATCTACGATCCCGATCGCGTCGAGGCTGACCGCGACCTGATCCGCCGCTTCTACCTCAAGAATGGTTTTGCCGACGTCCAGGTCGTCGCCGCGCTCACCGAATACGATCCGGAGAAGAAAGGCTTCGACGTCACCTTCAAGATCGAGGAAGGCGCCCAATATCGCGTCGGCTCCGTCGAGTTCCGCTCCAGCATTCCCAATTTCGACACGGGCACGCTTCGCACCTATTCGCGCGTCAGCGCCGGCTCGCTCTACAACGTCGAGCTGGTCGAGAAGTCGACCGAAGAGATGCAGATCGAGGCCTCGCGCCGCGGCTATGCGTTCGCCGTGGTCCGTCCCGGCGGCGATCGCAATTTCGAGGCGCACACCGTCTCCATCGTCTTTAATGTCGACGAAGGGCCGCGAACCTATATCGAGCGCATCACCTTGCGCGGCAACACCCGTACGCGCGACTACGTGATTCGCCGCGAATTCGACCTCTCGGAGGGAGATGCCTACAACCGCGCGCTGGTCGACCGCGCCGAGCGCCGGCTGAAGAACCTCGATTACTTCAAGAGCGTCAAGATCGTCACCGAGCCCGGTTCCTCCAGCGACCGCGTGATCCTGATCGTCGACATGGAAGAGAAATCGACCGGCGACTTCTCGATCTCGGGCGGCTATTCCACGTCCGACGGCGCGCTGGCCGAAGTCTCGATCTCCGAGCGCAATTTGCTCGGCAAGGGGCTCTACGCCAAGGCGTCGGTAAGTTACGGCCAGTATTCACGGGGAATATCGCTGTCGTTCGTCGAGCCCTATCTGCTCGACTACCGGATGGCGCTCGGATTCGATACCTATTGGAAGCAGCAGAAATCGAACAGCTATACGAGCTACGGCGTGACCACGCTCGGCTTCTCCCCGCGCATTGGCCTTGCCCTGCGCGAGGACCTCTCGCTCCAGCTCCGCTACTCGCTCTATCAGCAGAGCATCACGCTCGCCAGCGCCTACAACAACTGCAACAACAACGCGTCGAACTCCTCGCTGGCCTTCAACCCGACGCCGGCCTACATCAAGAATGTTCTGGGCGGCGTGGACCCGACCAATGGCACGGATTCCGGCGTCTATGGCTACGGCTGCTATGGCGATGGCGAGTCGAGTCTGCCGGTCCGCAAGGAGCTGGCGAACGGCGCGACCTGGACGTCGGCGCTCGGCTACACGCTGAGCTACAACACGCTCGACAACACCAAGAACCCGACGGACGGATTGCTGGTCGACTTCCGGCAGGACTTCGCCGGCGTCGGCGGCGACGTCACCTATCTGAAGACCGTGCTGGATACCAAATATTACACGCCGCTCGTCTCCGACATCGTCAGCGTGATCCATCTCCAGGGCGGCGTTCTCAGCAAGCTCGGCAGCCAGGATCTGCGCATGCTGGATCATTTCCAGATGGGCCCGAACCTGGTGCGCGGCTTCGCTTCGAACGGGATCGGTCCGCGCGACATCACCTACTACAATTACGGCTCCAACGGCGATGCGCTCGGCGGCACGAAATATTGGGGCGCGTCGATGGAGCTGCAGATGCCGTTCTGGTTCCTGCCCAAGGAGGTCGGCCTGAAGGGTGCGGTCTATGCCGATGCCGGCTCGCTCTGGGGCTATCAGGGGCCGACGTCGTGGACGGCCACGGGCGAGGTCAACACCAAGGCGTGCCCGACCTGCGGACTGCAATATGACGACGGCAGCACGGTGCGCTCGTCGGTCGGCGTCGGTCTGATCTGGGCCTCCCCGTTCGGACCGCTGCGCTTCGACTACGCCGTGCCGATCACGAAGGGCAAGTACGACATCGTCCAGGAGTTCAGGTTCGGCGGCGGCACCTCGTTCTAGCGGGCGGCGCGGCCGCGGGACGCCGCGGCATCCATCGTGCATTTGTGAAAACCTGTGATGAGCTCGCCGCGCGTGAGCGTGGACAGCTATTGGCGGATATCCGATAATGGTTTCCGCAGATGGCGGGACCCTGTGGCCTGCATTTGAGCTTCCACAGAAGGACGATTCCGATGGCACAGGCAGGCGCCTACGGGCAGAGGCTTGGGCAGTTCCTGCGTTTGAAGGATGCGCCGCCCGCGCTGGTCGCGCGCTCGCTGCGCAGCGCCGAGCTCGCGGTCACCGAAACACGGAACGACCGCCCGGTGCCCGGCCTCTCCGGTTCGCTGGCGGCCGAAGATGCCTTTCTGGTCAGCCTGAAGCTGCACGACTACCCGGATTGCGAGCTCTGGGAGCGCGGCAAGTCCGTCATGAAGGCGGACGTTCGCGCCGGCGCGACCTATCTCTATGACCTCAAGCGCGACCCGCGCTACGTGATCGACAAGCCGTTCCACTCGCTGTTCTTCTACATTCCGCGCTCGGCGCTCGACAGCATCGCCGAACAGAGCAAGGTGCCGCGGGTCGACGAGCTCGACTGCCAGGTCGGCGTCGGGCATGATGATGGAATCATTCGCCACATCGGTGCATCGCTGCAGGAAGGCCTGCGCAGGCCGGACGAGGCCAACCAGCTCTTCATCGACCACATGATGCTGGGGTTGACCGCTCATGTCGCCCAGGCCTATGGCGGGCTTCAGCGCACGTCCGCGCTCGCGCGTGGCGGTCTCGCGCCATGGCAGGCGAAGCGCGCCTGCGAGAGGCTGGAGTCGGATCTCGGCGGCAAGCTGTCGTTGCAGAAGGTCGCGGCCGAGCTCGACCTGTCGGTCAGCCATTTCTCGCGCGCATTTCGAATCTCGGTCGGCCTGCCGCCGCACCAATGGCTGCTGCATCAGCGCGTGAAGGCCGCCAAGCAATTGATGAGCGTCCGCGACCTGCCGCTGTCGGAGATCGCGATCTCGGCCGGGTTCGCCAACCAGAGTCACTTCACGCGGGTGTTTTCGTCGATCGCCGGCGTCAGCCCGGCCGTCTGGCGCCGCGAGGCGCTCGGTGCTCCGAGCGGCGAAACGTGAAGCCGGGCGGCTTCCGTCCTCAGCGACGCTTGGCGAGCGAGATGGTGTAGGCCGCGCGCCGCGCCGCAAAGATCTCGTCCGGTGGGTAGCCGATGCCGTCGGCGAGATTGGCCGGATTGAAGATGGAGCTGTCGCAGGCCTGGTCCGGTTCGAGCCCCGTGATCACGATCGTGCCCAGCCGCACCTCGTCGCGGCTGTCCTCGTCCGGCCAGCGCCTGGTCACGTCCATGACGGGATCGCCGGGGCGGTCGAGCAGGGCCATCACGTTGAAGCGGACATGGCCTGCAGCGATGCGGGTGCCCAGATCGGCGCGCAGGAAGTCGGCTGGCTTCCCCCTCGCTTCGTCCTCGCTCAGCGTGATCTCGCCGCCGGTCGGGACGATTTTGAACTTGATGAAGCGCCTCTCGCCTTGCTCGTTCGTTGCCGGAAAGGCATGCACGCCCCAATAGGTCGTGCCGGCAAAGCTTCCGGGCAGCCGTCGTGCGGCGACATAGCTCGCCTGATTGAGCGTCTCGGGGTTGGCCGCCGAGAAGGCCTTGACCTTCGCCATGTCAGGCTTGCCGTCCGGCCCCGGGATGCGGGCCTCGAGGAAAGCCTGCATCTGGTCCAGCGTTCGCGCAAAATGCACGGGCGCGCTCTCCACGAGAATGTCGGAGCGATGATCGTCGTCGCCGAGCTTGAAGCTGAAGCCGCGCAGCACCAGATTGTTGGTGTCAGCGACGGCAGGATTGCCGCCGCCTACCGAGAAGCGCGCCAGAACGCGCGATGGTTTCGTAAAGCTCTGCGATCGCGTGACTTCCCCCGCCCGGTCCGACGGGGTGTAGGTGCCGCGAACGCACCAGCCCTTGGCGAAGCTCGCGCGGACCTTCGGCGGATTGCCGGCGACGGCCTTCAGGGCGTCAACGATCGAGGCGGGCGTTGCGGCGCCGTTCGGACTCTTGGACATGGCGGACCTTCTCGCGCGTGCGGGCCATGTTCTAGGCGAGAGGCCGGGCCGGCGTCTTTCCCAAAGCGCTCGGGTTTTGCCCGATCCTGCGCAAGATACGTGCCCCGCGCTGGCCACGTGGCCGATGCTCGCAATCGCCCGACCCGTCAGGGAATGTTGGGTTGCGTCTCCGCCAGCGGTATCCAGCCGCCCTCGCCACGCTGGAAGAGCGGGCATCCGTACACCGCGCGAACCTGAAGCGCCGCGGCCGCAGCCTGCCAACGATTGGTCTGCTTCATCGCGACGACCATGCCGGCAATGTCGACGCCGATCGTCTGCAACAGGCGCACCGCGGCAATTGCGGTCGAGCCGGTCGAGATCGCATCGTCGACCAGCACCACGCGGCGACGTTCGATCAGGGGCAGCATATTCGGATCCAGCCGCAACTTTTTCCCGGCCTCCGGGCTGGTGATTGAAGTTACAGGCTCGGACAGTGCGTCGTCGTACCAGAATTTGCGCGAATAGCCGAGCGGGACATAGCGCGGTTGCCCGAGCCGTTCGGCGACCTGCGATGCGAAGGCAAGACCAAGCGTCGGCAATCCGACGACGATCTCGGCATCCAATGCGCGTGCTTGCGTCGCCATGTGGTCTGCAAGCGCCCTGACGACGAGGTTTGAAGCCTGGTTGGCGATGAGCGAGGCGACGGCATGATCGCGATCGGGCAATTGGCGCAGAGGCAGGACGAGAACGCGGCCGCAGGGCAGGGTGGCGGGATAGCCGAAGCGATAGGGGGGCGTCGCCGGGAAGCGCGCGGGGATGTCCGGCGTCAATTCCTGCCAATAGCCGGTCGTAGCTTCGGTATAGGTTTCGTTCCCGGTCATGGCTGCCGGCATCAGCCGCCGAGAATCCGCCGGCAGGCATCGACGAAGACCTGCGCACCGGTGACAATATCGGCGTCCGCAGTGTTCTCGGTCCAGTGATGACTGATGCCGCCGATCGACGGCACGAACAGCATGCCGGCGGGCATGACGGTCGCGAGCATCTGTGCGTCGTGGCCGGCTCCGCTGGGCATGCGGATGGAGCGTCCGCCGGCGACCGCCTTGCTCGCAGCTTCGATCGCATCCTGAAAGCCGGCGTCCATCATCGCGGGCGCGCCGGTGCGAATCTTCTCCACGGTGACGCTGCAGGGGCCCGTCGCGTTGACCTCATCGGCCATCGTGCGCAGCAGCTCCTCCAGCCGCGCGATGACGGCGGGATTGTCGTCGCGGATCTGGAATAGCATCTCGGCGCCGCCGGGAATGATGCTCGGCGCGCCCGGATCGAGCGTGATGCGGCCGGTGGTCCAGACCGTGCGGGGGCCGCACGCGGCCGGAAAGCGCTGGTCGATCGCCACGCAGAATTTCGCCAGCGCCAGCCCGGCATCCTTGCGTGCAGCCATGCGGGTCGTGCCGGCGTGATTCTGCTCGCCGATGAAGTTGATCTGGTATTGCCAGATGCCGACGATGGACGTCACGACGCCGATCGCGAGCTTGCCGCTCTCGAGCGTGTCGCCCTGCTCGATATGCGCCTCCAGATATCCGACGTGCCGACCAGGCTCCACGGCGATACGCGGGCGCCCCGAGAGCCCCATCTCGGCGAGCGCATCGCGCATGGTGCGGCCGCTGGTGCGGTCGCTTGCGGCGTCGATGTCGGCTTCGGTGACCTGTCCGACATAGGAGCGCGAGCCGAGGAAATGCCCAAAATGGCCTTCCTCGTCGCACCAGGCGACAACCTCCACGGCGCCCTTCGCCGAGGGATCGGCATTGAGCACGCGCGCAGCCTCGAGCGCATAGACGACGCCGAGCGGCCCATCGAGCCAGCCGGCATAGTTCTGGCTTTCCAGATGCGAGCCGGCCAGCAGCTTTGGCCCGGACTTGGCGCTGGTCCCGAACACGTTGCCGATGCCGTCGATCGCAGCGGAGAGGCCGGCGTCGGGCAGCTTCCGCACCAGCCAGTCCAGCGAAAGCTTGTGCGGCTCGGAGAAGGTCGGCTTGTGCACGCCGGTCTTGTAGGTGCCGATGGCACGCAGCGCATTGAGATCGGCGAGAACGCGCCTCCCGTCGGCACGCGGCTTGATGTCAGGCATGTTCGGCAACCTTCAGCGCCTCGGTGCGGATCTCCTCGACCAGCCGTTCCTTGAGCTGGACGAATTCCGGCGTGGTCTTGATCTTGTAGGAGCGCGGATGCGGCAGGTCCACGGCAATCTCAGCCTTGATGCGGCCGGGACGCGCGCTCATGACGATGACGCGGCTGCCGAGGAAGATCGCCTCCTCGATGTCGTGGGTAACGAACAGCACCGTCTTCTGGTCGCGTTCCCAGATGCCGAGCAGCATTTCCTGCATCAATGCACGGGTCTGGTTGTCGAGCGCGCCGAAGGGCTCGTCGAGCAGCAGGATCTTGGGATCGTTGGCGAGCGCGCGCGCAATCGCCGTGCGCTGCTGCATGCCGCCGGAGAGCTGCTTCGGCCAGTGGTTCTCGAAGCCGGTGAGCCCAACCTGGCGGATGAGGGCGTCGGCGACTTTGTTTCGCTCCGCCTCGGACACGCCGCGCTCACGCAGGCCGAAGGCGATGTTCTCGCGCACGGTGAGCCAGGGAAACAGCGTGTAGGACTGGAACACCATGCCGCGATCGGCGCCGGGGCCGGTGACTTCGCGCCCGTCGAGCGTGACGCGGCCGCTGGTCGGACGATCGAGGCCCGCGACGATGCGCAGCAGCGTGGACTTGCCGCAGCCGGAGGGGCCGAGGATGGTGACGAAGTCGTTGTTGCCGATGACGAGGTCGGTCGGCTCCAGCGCTCTCGTTGGCGCGTTGCCGTGGCGCGCGGGGAAGGTGCGCGAGACCTGCTCGACCTTGAGGATCGTCATGCGAGCCTCCACGGAAACAGCCAGGCGTTGAACGCCTTGAACAGGAAGTCCGAGAGCAGGCCGATCAGCCCGATCACGATGATGCCGAAGATGATCTGCCCGGTGTTGAGCAGCGCCTGGCTGTCGGTGATCATGTGACCGATGCCTGAGGACGAGCCGATCAGCTCGGCGACGATGACGTAGGTCCAGGCCCAGCCCAGCACCAGCCGCAGGATTTCCGCGATCTCCGGCGCGGAGGAGGGCAGCAGCACGCGGCGGATGATGCCGCGGTCGCCGGCCCCGAGCGTATAGGCGGCCTCGACCAGATCGCGCCGGGTGGCGCCGACGGTCACGGCGACCATCAGGATCACCTGGAATACCGAGCCGATGAAGATGACGAGCAGCTTCTGCAATTCGCCGATGCCGGCCCACAGGATCAGGAGCGGAATGAAGGCGGAGGCGGGCAGATAGCGGGCGAAGGAGACGAACGGTTCGAGGAAGGCCTCGACCGGCTTGTAGGCGCCCATGAGAACGCCGAGCGGCACTGCGATGATGGCGGCCAGCGCAAAACCACCGACGACGCGCCAGATGGTCATGCCGATGTCGAACACAAAACCCTGCTTGGCCAAGAGGTCATAACCTTCCTGCACCATCGTCAGCGGGTTGGCGAGAAAGGTCTTCGAGACATAACCGCCAAAGGTCGCCCACGACCAGAGGGCGACGAACACCACGAAGAACGCAAAGCCGTAGCCCACGCGCTGCTTCGATGTAACAGAGTCAAGGGGACGCATCGACGATTTATCCAGGCGGTGAACAGATGTGCCGGCCCCGCCGCGAGGCGGAGCCGGCAGCTCCTGAAGTGACTTACTTGATGAAGCTCGCGTCGAAGAGATCCTCGACTTTCGGCGCGGCCTTGATGATGCCGATCTCGAGCAGGAGGTCGGCAGCCTCCTTGTTGAAGGTCAGGAAGTCGCCCGCGAAGAACTTCTGGTTCGCGGCCTTGTCCTGCCAGCGCAGATATTTCGCCGAGTTGCCGAACTGCTCGCCGGTCTGCTTCACGTCGGCGCCCATGATCTCGTAGGCCTTGGCCTGGTCCTTGGCGATCATGTCGAGCGCCTCGAAATAGCTGTCGGCGAGCGCCTTGGCGGCCTTGGGATTCTCGGTGAGGAATTTCGGCGTGCAGCCGAAAGTGTCCATCACCATGGGATAGTCCAGCGTGGTCGCGATGATCTTGCCCTTGTCGGGGGCGGCGCGCACCGTCGACAGATAGGGCTCATAGGTCATCGCGGCATCGTTCTGGCCGGAGACGAAAGCTTGCGCAGCGGCGGCCGGCTCGAGGTTGACGACGGTGACGTCCTTCACGGTGAGGCCGTTCTTCTTCAGCATCCAGGCCAGTGCGAAATAGGGCGAGGTGCCGGGCGCGGAGGCGGCAACGGTCTTGCCCTTGAGGTCCTTGATCGCGGCCACGTCGTTGCGCACCGCCATGCCGTCGGCGCCATAGCTCTTGTCGAGCTGGAAGATCTGCTTGGTCGCAACGCCATTGGCGTTCCAGGAGATCCAGGTCTCGACCGTGGTCGCCGCGCACTGGATGTCGCCGGACGCGACGGCGAGATGCCGGTCCTTCTGCGGGATCTTCTTGATGGTGACGTCGAGCCCGTTCTTCTTGAAGATGCCGGCCTCCTTCGCCAACGTCAGCGGCGCGAAGCCGGTCCATCCGGAGATGCCGACGCCGACCTTGATGTCGTCGGCGAGCGCGGGAGTAGCGGCCGAAAGAGCAATGATTGTCGCAAATACTGTCGAACTACGCATGATTGTCGTCCTCTGCCGATCGGTGGATTGACGTCCTGTTGATCTCTTCATGTCGGCCCTGTGGGCCGTTGCTCGAAGCGTTGCACGATTTGTGCCGACATATTATCTCAGCCTCCCTTGAATCGCGCGACAAGGCGGTGAGAGTCACCGGGATAGAGCAGGCGCACGGCGGTGATGGTGCGGGCGCTGCGCCAGGTGTAGCGGTCGATCACGAGACAGGGGGCGCCGACGGCGATCGCGAGCGCGTCCGCTGTATGATCGTCCGCGACGATGGCGCTGATCGTGTGCTCGGCCTCCGTCCATGGGACATGGTGAAGCAGCCACGAGCCGGGCGGCTCGCGCGAGAAATCCGCGCTCGCGGCGTCAGGCACGGACGACAGGTCGATCAGCCTGTCCTCGACGGCGAACGGCACGTTGTCGGCGCTGTGCCGGCAGGTGATAGCGACCACCTTGCCGGCCTTCTTCACGCCGAGACGATCGCGGTCGGCTGTGGTGGCCGTGCGCAGCTTGCGATGGATCAGCTCGTAGCCGTAGGCGCGCCCCAGGGCGGTGATCTCGGCGCGGATGTCGGCAATCTTGAGCACCGCCGACATGTGCTGCGGCCGGCGCACGAAGGAGCCCGCGCGCCGCCGCCGCTCGATCAGATCGGCCTGCGCGAGCTCCGACAGCGCCTTGTTCACGGTCATGCGCGAGCAGCCGTAACGTGCGACGAGCTCATGCTCGAACGGAATGCGGTGGCCCGGCGGCCACTCGCCGGTGAGGATGCGCTTCTCGATGTCGGCGCGAATGCGCTTGTAGAGCGTGGGCTTGTCGGCTGCGTCGGTGGCAAGGCTCATGCGACGAGCCTCCGCACCGTGGCGTTGAAGCGCTCGCGCGCCATCTGGCGCAGCCTGTGCCGCCCGCCCTCGACCACCTTGTTGCCGCCGGCCCAGACGCAATCGATCGCAGCGCCACCGGCGGCGAAGATCCAGCCGTCGATGAGGTCATCGCGCAGGCGTCCTGCCAGCGACGGATGCGCGGCGTCGAGCGTGACGATGTCGGCGCGGGCGCCGGGTGCGAGGCCAACATTCGGCTGCCCGAGAGCCTGCGCGCCGCCTGCAAGAGCATGGTCGAACAGCGTGCGTCCGGTCGAGCGGCCTGCACCAGCGGAGAGCACGTTGCGCTGGCGATGCTTGAGGCGCTGGCCGTATTCAAGCTGGCGCAGCTCGTCGGCGACGCCGATCAGGACATTGGAATCGGTGCCGACGCCGAAGACGCCGCCGGCGGCGAGGAATTCACGTGCGGCGAAGATACCGTCGCCGAGGCTCGCTTCGGTGATGGGGCAGAGACCCGCCACCGCACCGGTCTTCGCGAAGCCCGCAACTTCCTCATCCGTCATGTGGGTCGCATGAATGAGGCACCAGCGCCGGTCGACGGGCGCATGCTCCAGCAGCCATTGCACCGGACGCCGACCCGACCAGGCCAGGCAATCCTCGACTTCCTTCACCTGCTCGGCGGCGTGGATATGCACCGGTCCGCCTTCGGCCAACGGAACGATCGCCGTCAACTCGTCCGGTGCCACCGCGCGCAGGCTATGTGGCGCGATACCGATATTGGCGCCCGGCAAGTTTGCGATGGCCTTGCGTGAGGCTGCCATCAAGGTGGCGAACTGATCGACCGAGCAGATGAAGCGGCGCTGACCATCGTGAGGCGCCGCGCCTCCAAATGAGCCGTGCGCATAAAAACTCGGCAGCAGCGTGAGCGCAACGCCGGAGGCCTCGGCCGCCTGCGCAATCCGTGCGGCCATCTCGGCTGGGTCGGCATAGAGCGAGCCGTCGCGGTCGTGATGCAGATAGTGGAATTCGCCGACGCGGGTAAAGCCCTGCTCCAGCATCTCGACATAAAGCAGTGTCGCGACGGAAACGACGTCGTCCGGGGTCATCGCGAGAGCGAAGCGATACATCGTCTCGCGCCAGGTCCAGAATGTATCGGTGCTGTCGCCGCGTTGCTCGGCGAGACCTGCCATGCCGCGCTGGAAGGCGTGGCTGTGCAGGCTCGCCAGTCCCGGCAGCGCGATGGCGTGGCGCTCGTCGCCGGCGGCGGGCGGCACGTCCGCTGTCACCGCCGCGATCGCGCCGGCGGTGATCACCACCTGCACGTCATTGGCCCAGCCCGAGGGCAGGAGCGCGGAGGCGAAATGCAGTCGGGTCATGATTACACGCCGGCTGGACAGAACCGTGTTACGATTATATGTCTAGACATATAAGTCAAGCATCCCAGGGCGAATGGATACCCGCATGGCAGAGCGCTTCGACCGGATCTGGCATAATGCCCGCCTTGCAACGATGCAGGCCGACCGTCCCGATCTCGGCGAGATCGAGCATGGTGTGATCGCCGCGCGCGGCGGCCGTATCGCCTATGCCGGCGCAAAGGCGGATTTTCCTGCTGATGCGGACGCGAATGAGCGGATCGATTGCGAGGGGCGCTGGATCACGCCCGGCCTCGTCGACTGCCACACTCATCTCGTCTACGGCGGCAACCGCGCGCACGAATTCGAGCTGCGCCTGAAGGGCGCGAGCTATGAGGAAATCGCGCGCGCCGGGGGTGGCATCGTCTCGACGGTGGCCGCGACGCGCAAGGCGAGCGAGGCCGAGCTGGTCGCAGGCGCACTGCCGCGGCTCGATGCGCTGATCGGCGAGGGCGCGACCACGGTCGAGATCAAGTCCGGCTATGGCCTCGATACCGAGACCGAGATGCGGCAGCTCTCAGCTGCGCGAAGCATCAGTCGCCAGCGGCCGGTTACGATCCGCACCTCCTTCCTCGGGGCGCATGCACTGCCCGTGGAAGCGGACGGCGACAAGGATCGCTACATCGACCTCGTCTGCAACGAGATGCTGCCGGCTGTTGCAAAGGCCGGCCTCGCCGACGCCGTCGATGCTTTCATGGAGGGCATCGCGTTCTCGGCCGAGCAGACGGCCCGGGTGTTCGAGACGGCGAGAGGGCTCGGGTTACAGGTCAAGCTGCATGCCGACCAGCTGTCGAACCTCGGCGGTGCCGCGCTCGCCGCAGAATTCTCGGCATTGTCCGCCGATCACCTCGAGCATACCGACGAAGCCGGCGCCGCCGCAATGGCGAAGGCCGGGACGGTCGCCGTGCTGTTGCCCGGCGCGTTCTACTTCATTCGTGAGACCCAGAAGCCGCCGGTCGAGGCGTTCCGCAAGCACGGCGTGCACTTGGCGCTCGCGACCGACTGCAATCCCGGCAGCTCGCCGCTGACCTCGCTGCTGCTCACGATGAACATGGGCGCGACGCTGTTCCGGATGACGGTCGCCGAATGCCTGGCTGGCGTCACCCGTGAAGGCGCGCGTGCGCTTGGCGTGCTGGATGAGACCGGCACGCTGGAAGCCGGCAAGTGGTGCGACCTTGCGATCTGGGACATCGAGCGACCTGCCGAGCTCGTCTATCGCATCGGCTTCAATCCGCTGCATTGCCGGGTGTGGAGGGGACAGTGATGGAGCAGGGCGCAGCGATCGTCGTCAAACCGGGAACGGTCGGCCTCGACGATCTCGCGCGTGTGCTTGCGGGTGAGCCTGTCGTCCTCGATCCGTCGTTCTGGCCGCGCGTGGAGGCGGCTGCAGAGATCGTCGCGAAGGCCGCGCAGGCGGATGCGCCCGTCTATGGCATCAACACCGGATTCGGGAAGCTGGCCTCGAAGCGCATTCCGCCGGACCAGACCGCGCTGCTTCAGCGCAATCTGATCGTGTCGCATTGCTGCGGCGTCGGTCCGGCGACGCCGGAGCCGATCGTGCGGCTGATGATGGCATTGAAGATCGTCTCGCTCGGGCGCGGCGCCTCCGGCGTGCGCCGCGCGGTGATCGAGCAGTTGCAGGCCATGCTGGCGCGGGGCGTCACTCCGCTGGTGCCGCAGCAGGGCTCGGTCGGCGCCTCCGGCGATCTTGCACCGCTCGCGCACATGACGGCGGTGATGATCGGCGAGGGAGAGGCGTTCGTTGATGGGAGAGCCGTGTCCGGCAGCGAGGCGCTCAGCGCCGCCGGTCTGGCGCCGCTGACGCTCGGCCCAAAGGAAGGTCTCGCTCTGATCAACGGCACGCAGTTCTCGACGGCCTATGCCGTCGCCGGCGTCCTGCGCGCCTTTGGTCTGGCGCGCGCTGCACTCGTGACCGGCGCGTTGTCGGTCGATGCGGCGATGGCCTCCACGGCGCCGTTCCGTCCGGAAATTCAGGCGCTGCGCGGCCATGCCGGGCAGATCGCCGCGGCCGCGACATTGATGGCGTTGCTCGACGGCAGCGACATCAGGCTGTCGCATCTGGAAGGCGACGAGCGCGTGCAGGATCCCTATTGCCTGCGCTGCCAGCCGCAGGTCGCGGGCGCCGCGCTCGACCTGATCACACAAGCCGCCCGTACGCTGATCGTCGAGGCCAATGCCGTCACGGACAATCCGCTGGTGCTGGTCGAGACCGGGGAGATCGTCTCCGGCGGCAATTTCCACGCCGAGCCTGTCGCATTCGCCGCCGATGCCATCGCGCTGGCGCTGTCGGAGATCGGCGCGATCAGCGAGCGGCGCATCGCGACGCTGGTCGATCCCGCGCTCAATTTCGGCCTGCCGCCGTTCCTGACACCCGATCCCGGCATCAATTCCGGTTTCATGATTGCCGAGGTAACGGCCGCTGCGCTCTATGCCGAGAACAAGCAGCGCGCGCTCGCCTGCTCGATCGATTCGACGCCGACCAGCGCCAACCAGGAAGATCACGTCTCGATGGCGGCGCATGCCGCGCGGCGACTGTCGGACATGGCCGACAACCTCGCCGCCATTCTCGGCATCGAGCTGCTGGTCGCCGCCCAGGGCATCACGCTGCGCGCGCCGCATGCGACCAGCGTGCCGTTGGTCGCCGTTATCGCAATGTTGCGCGAACAGGTCCCCGCGCTCGGCGCCGACCGCTACATGGCCGGCGATCTCGCCAAGGCTGCCGCGCTGATCGAAGCCGACACGCTGCCGGCCGTCGCGATTGCCGCACTTTCATCCGATCCGTTTCCGAGACTTGACTAAAGGGGCTCCCATGAACCGCCGACTGGATAACGACCGCACCATTCGCGCCCCCCGCGGCAGCGAGATCAGCGCCAAGAGCTGGCTGACGGAAGCGCCGCTGCGCATGCTGATGAACAATCTCGACCCTGATGTTGCGGAACGTCCGAGCGAGCTCGTGGTCTATGGCGGCATCGGCCGTGCCGCGCGCGACTGGGAGAGTTTTGACCGGATCGTCGCGGCCCTGCGCAAGCTCGAAGGCGACGAGACGCTGCTGGTCCAATCCGGCAAGCCGGTCGGCGTCTTCCGCACCCACGCCGATGCGCCGCGCGTGCTGATCGCGAACTCCAACATCGTGCCGCATTGGGCGACGCTCGATCATTTCAACGAGCTCGATCGCAAGGGCCTGATGATGTACGGCCAGATGACGGCCGGATCCTGGATCTATATCGGCAGCCAGGGCATCGTGCAGGGCACTTACGAGACCTTCGTCGAGGTCGGCCGGCGCCATTATGGCGGCAGCCTTGCCGGCAGGTGGATCCTCACTGCCGGTCTTGGCGGCATGGGCGGCGCGCAGCCGCTCGCGGCGACCATGGCCGGCGCCTCGATGCTCGCGGTCGAATGCCAACCGAGCCGCATCGAGATGCGGCTGCGCACCGGCTATCTCGATCGCCAGGCCGCGACGCTCGACGAAGCGCTGGCGATCATGGCGGATGCCGCGAAGACCAAAAAGGCCGTCTCGGTCGGCCTGCTCGGCAATGCCGCGGAGATTTTCCCGGAGCTGGTGCGCCGCGGTGTCAAGCCGGACATCGTCACCGACCAGACCAGCGCGCATGATCCGATCAACGGATACTTGCCGAAGGGCTGGACGCTTGCCGAATGGGAAGCCAAGCGCAGCTCTGATCCGAAAGCAGTCGAGCGCGCCTCCAAGACGTCGATGGTCGAGCACGTCCAGGCGATGCTCGATTTCCATGGCCAGGGCATTCCGACGCTCGACTACGGCAACAATATCCGCCAGATGGCGCAGGACATGGGCCTGAAGAACGCGTTCGATTTCCCCGGCTTCGTGCCCGCCTATATCCGCCCCTTGTTCTGCCGCGGCGTCGGCCCTTTCCGCTGGGCAGCGCTCTCGGGCGATCCCGAGGACATCTTCAATACCGACGCCAAGGTCAAGGAGCTGATGCCCGACGACAAGCATCTGCACAACTGGCTCGATATGGCCAAGGAGCGGATCAAGTTCCAGGGCCTGCCGGCGCGGATCTGCTGGGTCGGCCTCGGCGACCGCCATCGCCTCGGGCTCGCCTTCAACGAGATGGTGGCGCGCGGCGAGCTGAAGGCGCCGATCGTGATCGGGCGCGATCATCTCGACAGCGGCTCAGTGGCGAGCCCCAACCGCGAGACCGAAGCGATGAAGGACGGGTCGGACGCGGTGTCCGACTGGCCCTTGCTGAACGCGCTGCTGAACTGCGCCAGCGGCGCGACCTGGGTGTCGCTGCATCATGGCGGCGGCGTCGGCATCGGTTATTCGCAGCACGCCGGCATGGTGATCGTGGCCGACGGCACGCCGGAGGCGGCCAAGCGCATCGAGCGCGTGCTCTGGAACGATCCGGCCTCTGGCGTCATGCGCCATGCGGATGCGGGCTACGACATCGCGATCGACTGCGCCCACGACAAGGGGCTCGACCTGCCGAGCCTTGCAAAGTAGCTAGCCGCTCGCCAACAGCTTCGGCATCGTCGTCTTGGCGCCGTCCATGAAGGTCTGGACGGCGTCGCGGACGATCGCGTCGAGATCGGATGGGATCGGCGTCTCATAGATGAACTTGCGGATGGCGAGATAGAAGATACGGCCGTGCAGGCCCCAGAACAGCTCGGTCTCGCGCTCGCTCAAGGAATGAGCCTTCGCGTCGGGCAGCTTCAGCTCAAAGCGCAGCTCGGCCGCCGCTGGCTCGATGATCTCGCGGCGGACGATGTCGAGATAGCGGCTGGTGATGCCGAACGACTTCATGCCCGAGAAGACGAAGATCCGCACCCAATTGTACTCGAACACGCGTTCGACATAGTCGAGATAGAAGCGCGTGAGCCGCGCTTCGAGTGAAAGTGAGCGGTCGCGGATCATCGCCCCCCAATCGGGCGACCAGCGGCTGAGATAGACCTCCTGGTAGACCCGCTCGATCAACGCCTCCTTGCTCGGGAAGTGGCGGTAGATCGCCGAATGGGTGATGCCCATGCGCTTGGCGAGCTCGCGGGTCTGGCCCTCGAAGCCGCGCTCGGCGAAGAAGCGGATGGCTTCCTCCACGATCGCGCGCTCGCGGTCAGCCGCGCGCATGTTGCGACGCTTTGGCGCGGACCTGCTGCCTGTTTCGGTCCGCTTCCGGACCGGTCGCTTCGCCGTTTTCTGCGTCTTTCGGGCCATTTCGTCGCTGAATCGCACGTCTCAAAGCCTTCATAGCCCAAGGCGCATTTGTGACCAAATGGTCATTTCCTGTTGACCGCCTCCCGACGCCGTGTCAGGATTTTGAGACCAGATGGTTACAAATCTGGCATCCCGGCTGATGAGCCGATGGATCTCTGAGGAAACGGCAGTGAAGGCGAGGGCTTTCAGCTATTTTCGTGCGGCGACGATCGACCAGGCGCTGGACGCTCACGCGCGCGCCGGCGATGACGCGCGCTTCATTGCCGGCGGCCAGAGCCTGGTGCCGGCGTTGTCGCTGCGGCTGCAGGCGCCGCGGCTCCTCATCGACATCACCCACATCGACGAGCTGCGCGGCGTCAGGCGCGAGGGCAGCCATTTGCGCATCGGCGCGCTGACGCGCCATTGCGAAATGCTGAGCGAGCCGCTGATTGCCGAATTCGCCCCGCTGCTGCATGCGGCGGCGCCGTTCGTCGCCCATCCCGCGATCCGCAACCGCGGCACCTTTGGCGGCAGCGTCGCGCTCGCCGATCCCGCCTCCGAATTCCCGGCGATGACGCTGGCGCTGGATGCCGAAATCGAGATCGCCGCCCCTTCAGGCCGCCGGCGGATCAAGGCCGACGATTTCTTCATCGATCTGTTCGAGACGGCGTTGCAGCCCGGCGAGCTGATCACCGCAATCCACGTTCCGCTGTTCAAGGCCGATCAGCGCTTCGCGTTCGACGAGCTGGCGCGGCGGCGTGGGGATTATGCGCTGGTCGGCTGCGGGATGGTTGCAACCTTCACCGGCGAGCGCATCGACGACATCCGCATCTCGTTCTTCTCGGTCGGCAATACGCCGACGCGGGTGAAGGGGGCCGAAGCGACCTTGATCGGATCGAGTCTCGATACCGAACGCATTGCCGCAGCACAAGGAGCGCTCGAAGGCGATCTCGCTCCGCCTGACAGTGACGAGGTGCCGCCGGCGATGCGGCTGCATCTTGCCCGCGTGCTGCTTGGCCGCCTGCTCGGACGTCTCGGAGAAGGCGCATGAGCGGATTTGACCAAACCCTGCTGGACGAGGCCGACGAGACGGTGCGCGTTCGCCTCATCGTCAACGGCCGCAAGGTGACCTGCGAGGTCGCGCCGCGCGACACGCTGGTCGATTGCCTGCGCGACAAGCTCGAGCTGACGGGCACGCATGCCGGCTGCGAGATGGGCGCCTGCGGTGCCTGCCTGGTGCAGATCGACGGCCGCGCCGTGCATTCCTGCCTGGTCTTTGCGGTGCAGGCCGACGGCGCGACCGTCGACACCATCGAAGGGCTGTCGGAGCGCGGTGTGATCGCGGACCTCCAGGCTGAATTCCATCGCCGCAACGCGCTGCAGTGCGGCTTCTGCACGCCGGGCATGCTGGTCAATGCGGAGGAGCTGCTGTCGCGGGTGGCGCAGCCGAGCCGCGAGGAGATCCGCGACGCGCTGTCGGGGAATTACTGCCGCTGTACCGGCTATGAGGCGATCGTGGACGCCATCGATGCGGTGGCGAAGGCGCGCAGCAAAGGCGGAGGTGCGGCATGAGCGCACCGCTGACCTCGCTCGATCGCCCGAATTCCTATATCGGCCGCTCCGTGCCGCGCCCGAACGCAAAGCGGCTGCTGGCCGGTCGCGGGCGCTATGTCAGCGACCTCAAGCTGCCGCGGATGCTCTATGCCGCTTTCCTGCGCAGCCCGCATCCGCATGCGAAGATCGTCGCGATCAACTCCGAGCGGGTACGCGCGGTCGAAGGCGTGCATCTCGTCGCCACGGGAGCGGATCTTGCAAAAATCTGCACACCGTGGACAGGGACGCTCGACCATTTCAAGGGCATGACCTCCGCGCCGCAATGGCCGTTGCCGCTGGATCGCGTGGTCTGGGCGGGGCAGGCAGTGGTTGCCGTCGTCGCCGAGAGCCGGGCGATCGCCGAGGATGCACTGGAGCTGATCGAGGTCGACTACGAGGACCTTCCCGTCGTCGTCGACATCGACGGCGCGCGCGAGCCCGGCGGGCCGCTGATCAATCCGGGCAGCGCCAGTAACGTTTGCTTTCGCAGCCAGCTCGACAGCGGCGCGGTTGACGACGCCTTCACCCATGCGGCCCATGTGGTGGAGGAGGAATTCTCGTTCGGCCGCCATACCGCGGTGACGCTCGAGCCACGCGCGCTCGTCGCGGACTTCGATCCGTCGGCGGGAATGCTCACCGTGCATCACGGTACGCAGACGCCCTATCAGTTCCAGGATCTCTATTCGCGGCACTACGGCATCCCGGAAGCGCGTGTCCGCGTCATCGCGACCGATATCGGCGGCTCCTTCGGGATGAAGCTGCATGTCTATCACGAGGACATGGCGGTGGTCGGCCTCTCGATCCTGCTCGGTCGCCCCGTGAAATACGTTGCCGACCGCATGGAGTCCTTCGTCTCGGACATCCACGCCCGCGACCACCGCGTCCGTGCCCGCATGGCGCTGGACGCCAAGGGCGGGATTCTGGCGATGGATGTTGAGGACCTAACTGCGATCGGCGCCTTCTCGACCTATCCGCGCACCAGCGTGGTCGAGGGCAACCAGGTGATCCGCCTGATCGGCGCGCCCTATCGCTTCAAGAACTATCGCGCCACGCTCGAGGTGATCTTCCAGAACAAGGTCCAGACCAGCCAGTACCGCGCCGTCGGGCATCCCATCGCCTGCGCCGTCACCGAGCGTCTGGTCGACATGGCCGCAGCGAAGCTGGGTCTCGATCCCTTCGCGATCCGTGCGCAGAACGTGATCGCCGATGACGCCTATCCGCAGACCTCGCCGACCGGCTACCGTTTCGAGGCGCTATCGCACCAGGCCTGCCTGAAGCGCCTGCACGAGATGATGGATTATCCCGCGCTGCGCGCCGAGCAGGCGGATCTGCGCAAGCGCGGCATCCATCGCGGCATCGGCATTGCGACCTTCGTCGAGATCACCAATCCCAGTCCGGCTTTCTACGGCGTCGGGGGCGCGCGCATCTCCTCGCAGGACGGTGCGATACTGAGCCTGACTCCGTCGGGCGAGGTCCGCTGCATGATCTCGGTGACCGAGCAGGGACAGGGCACCGAAGCGATCATCAGCCAGATCGTGGCCGATCGGCTCGGTATCGCGCAGGAGCACGTCAAGGTCGTCACTGGAGATACCGAGGTGACACCGCATGGCGGTGCGACCTGGGCCTGCCGCGGTGCCGGCATCGGTGGCGAGACCGCGCTGCAGGCCACGCGCGCGCTCAAGCGCAACATCCTGGAGATCGCCGCACTCATTCTGCAGGAGCAGCCAGCGGCGCTCGACATCGTCGACGGCGAGGTCGTGGACGCTGCGACGCGCAAGCCCCGTTTGCCGATCGCCGAGATCGCGCGCATCGCCTATTTCCGCTCTGACACCTTGCCGCCCGGCACACAGGCGCAGCTGACCGTGAGCCATCATTTCGCGCCGCAGGGCTATCCCTTTGCCTTCACCAACGGCATCCAGGGCTGCGCGCTGGAGGTCGATGTCGAGACCGGGCTCATCAAGCTCCTGAAGCATTTCATCGTCGAGGATTGCGGCCGCGTCATCAATCCGATGCTGGTCGACGAACAGCTCCGCGGCGGCATCGTGCAAGGGCTGGGCGCGGCGCTGTTCGAGGAGTGCCGCTACAGCGAGACCGGCCAGCTCGTGAACGGCTCGCTCGCCGACTACCTGGTGCCGATGCCGATGGAGATGCCCGACATCGCGATCGCCCATGTCGAGACGCCGACTGCTGACACCGTTCTTGGTGCCAAGGGCGTTGGCGAAGCGGGCACCGCGGCGGCCTCGGCCTGCGTGCTCAATGCCGTCAACGATGCGCTCGCGCCGTTCGGTGCGACGATCAATTCGATCCCGATCACGCCCGCCAAAGTCCTGAAAGCCCTGAAGCGTTTCTAGAAAAAGACAATTGGAGGAAATCATGTCCAAATCCGGCTCAACGTCGAAGATAACCCGCCGCACCGCGCTCGCCGGCCTCTCGGCCGGCGCGGCGCTGCTCGCCATGCCTCGCCTGGGCCGCGCCGCAGACGAGACGATCCGGATCGGCTTCCCGACGCCGCTCACCGGCCCGTTCGCCGCGGAGGCACGCGATCAGGTCAAATGCGCCGAGCTCGCCGTCAAGCTCGTCAACGACAGGGGCGGCATCGGCGGCCGCAAGGTCGAGCTGCTCGTGCGCGACGACAAGCTCAATGCCGGCGAGGCCGCGACCCGTACGCTCGAGCTGATCGAGAAGGACAAGGTTCATGCCGTGGTCGGCGCGCTCTCCAGCGCCGTGCAGCTCGCGGTCAACGAGGTCACCCGCGCCCGCGGCGTGATCTACGTATCCATCAGCCAGTCCGACACCATCAACGAAGCCAAGGACTTCAGCAAATATACCTTCCACGAAGCCCTGAACCCGCACATGACGACGGCGGCGGTGGCGCGGCAGACCCTGAAGAAGGGCATGAAGGTCGCCCATCTCGTCGCCGACTATGCCTATGGCCATGAGATGCTGCGCGGCTTCAAGCGCGCGCAGGCTGCGATCGGCGCGGACAATGTCGGCGAGATCCTGCATCCGTTTGGCGCGGCGGATTACTCCACCTTCATGCCGCGCCTGATGTCGATGCGGCCGGATGTGCTGTGCATCTCCAATTTCGGCCGCGACCAGGCCAATGCGATCAAGCAGGCGGTGGATTTCGGCGTCAAGCAGCAGATGAAGATCGTCGTGCCGGTCATTCTGCACAATCAGCGGCTGGCGGTCGGTCCCGACGTGTTCGAGGGCGTGGTCGGCGGCGCCAATTATTATTGGGGCCTGGAGGCGCAGAGCAAGTCGGCAGGCGCGTTCAACGCGGCGTTCAAGGCCGCCAATGGCGGCGCGATCCCGACCGATTACGGTGCCTACGGCTACTCCGGCGTCGGCTCCCTGCTGGCCGCGATGCAGGCCGCCGGCGGCACCGACACCGACAAGGTCGTCGATGCGCTGGAGAAGCTGCAATATGATCTGACCAAGGGCCCGCAGCACTACCGCAAATGCGACCATCAGTCGGTGCAGTCGGTGCTGGTGCTGGAATCCAAGAAGAAGTCCGCCATGGCCAACGACAACGACCTGTTTGCCATTCTCGCCAACGACACCGGCTCGGACGACATGCTGCGCAGTTGCAGCGAGCTCGGCCACGCCACCTGAAGCCTGGCCGATGGACCTGTCGCTGATCATCATGCAGCTTCTCTCCGGGATCGCCCTTGGGGCGGTTCTCGTGATCACTGCGCTCGGACTGACGATCGTGTTCGGCATGCTCGGGGTGGTGAATTTCGCCCATGGCGCGCTGTTCATGATCGGCGCCTATGCGGGGCTGTATCTGGCATCGCTCACCGGCAGCTTCTGGTGGGGATTGCTGCTGGCGCCGATCCTGATCGGTGCCTTCGGCATGCTGATCGAGTTCGTCCTGATCCGCAGGCTCTATGGACGCTCGATCGACGATCCGTTGCTGCTCACCTTCGGCCTCAGCTACATCCTGGTCGAGGGCGTGCGCATCGTGTTCGGCAGCGACGGCATTCCGTTTCCGACCCCGCCGCAGCTGATCGGCGTGCTCGATCTTGGTATCGGCTTCTTCCCGCGCTACCGCCTGTTCGTCATCGCGCTGGTGGCCGTGGTGTTGCTGGTGCTCTGGCTGACCCTGGAGAAGACCCGCATCGGCCTGATCGTGCGCGCGGGTGCGCGCGATCCCACCATCATGCAGGTGCTCGGTGTCGACATCGGACGGGTCTGGCTTGCGATCTTCGGACTAGGCGTCGGGCTTGCCGCGCTCGGGGGCGTGCTCGCGGGGCCCATGCGCAGCGTCAATCCGGAGATGGGCTCGCTCGTGCTCGCGGAAGCCTTCGTGGTGACCGTGATCGGTGGCCTCGGCTCGATCGTCGGGGCGGTTGTGGCCGGCCTCATGGTTGGCATCTCCATCAGCATGGTGGCGCTCTTCGCCCCTGAAATGGCGACCATCGTCATGTTCGCACTGATGGCGGTGGTGCTTCTGATCCGCCCGCAAGGCCTGTTCGGCGTGAGAGGGAGGACGGCGTGACGTCACCATCGAGCGGCGAGGTCATCGCCAAGCCTGCGCCAAGCGGGCTCGGCCGGATTCTCGACCACCGCGTGCTGCTCTCGATCGTCGTGCTGGCCCTGTTGCCGTGGCTGCTGCCGTCCAAGGCGCTCGCGGTCAACGTCCTGATCTACGGCGTCGTGGTGATGGGCTACAATCTCTTGTTCGGTTACACCGGGCTGCTGTCGTTTGGCCAGGCGGCGTTCTTCGGCGCAGGGGCCTATTTCACCGGCATTGCGATCGGCCGCTATGGCGTGCCGTGGTTCGCGGCGGTGCCGATCGCAGTATTCCTCAGCACCTGCCTCGCCGCCGCGATCGGCATCGTCTCGACGCGGACCCGCGGCATCTATTTCTCCATGGTGACGCTCGCTTTGGCCCAGCTGGTCTATTATGTCGCGCTGCAGGCGGCGTCCTTCACTGGCGGCGAGAACGGCCTGCGCGGCTTCACCGTCGATCGCATCAGCCTGTTCGGCCTCCAGGTCAATTTCCTCGATCCCGTCAACAAATATTACGTGCTGATGGCCCTCGCTGCGCTCGCGATGTGGTTTCAGTCGCGCATCCTGAACTCGCCGTTCGGAGCCGTCATCGAGGCGATCCGCGAGAACGAGCAGCGTGCGCGGGCCTGCGGCTATGACGTCGAGCGGAGCAAGCTGGTCGTGTTCATGCTGTCGGGCGCCATCTCCTCGCTCGGCGGCTGCATGCTGGCGCTGCATCTGTCGATCGTGCCGTTGGACATCCTGCATTACCAGACCTCGGGCATGATCGTGATGATGGTGCTGCTCGGCGGCGCCCGCAGCTTCTTCGGGCCCTTCGTCGGCGCGGCGAGCTTCCTGATCCTGGAGGACGTCATCTCGCTCTGGACGCCGCATTGGCAGATTGTCGTCGGCGCGATCTTCGTGCTGTTCGTGCTGTTCCTGCCCAAGGGCATCTGGGGCACGCTGCTGGATGTCATCGGCGTCGGAAAGGCGCGGCCATGAGCGGCGAACTGCTTCGCGCCGAAGGGATCGGCAAACGCTTCGGCGGCTTCGTCGCGCTCGAAGGCATCACCGTGTCGTTCGCGGCGGGACAGCTCACCTCGATCATCGGGCCGAACGGCGCCGGCAAGAGCACGTTTTTCAACATCCTCTCGGGCGCGCTGACCCCGACCTCGGGCAAGCTGCACTTCAGGGGACGCGAGCTGAACGGCCTGCCGCAGCACCGCTTCGTGCATCAGGGCATCTCGCGCTCCTACCAGATCACCAACATTTTTCCGGACCTGTCGGTGCACGAGAACGTTCGAGTCGCGGCGCAGGCGCTGACCGTGAGCTACGACATCTGGCGTAACCGCACGCGGCTGACCGAGCTGCATGCGCGGGCCGACGCGGCGCTCGAGGCGGTCGGGCTGCTCGCCAGGCGCAGCGAATTGGCGAAATTCCTCTCCCACGGCCAGCAGCGCGCGCTGGAGATCGCGATCGCACTGGTCTCCGAACCGGAACTGCTGCTGCTCGACGAGCCGACCGCCGGCATGGGGCCGGAAGAGACCAAGGACATGGTCGCGCTGCTGGAGCGGCTCGCCGACAAGCGCACCGTGCTCCTGGTGGAGCACAAGATGAAGATGGTTCTGGGCCTGTCCAAGCGCGTCGTGGTGCTGCATCACGGCCGACTCCTGGCGGACGGCGCGCCCGCCGAGATCAGGAGCAATCCGGAGGTCCGCCGGGTCTATCTCGGACAGAGTGAAGGCTATGGCTGAGACTGCATTGCTCGAAATCGAGAATCTCCACGCCTGGTATGGCGCGAGCCACATCCTGCACGGCATCTCGCTGCACGTGAACGAGGGCGAGGTGGTCGCCCTGGTCGGCCGCAATGGCGCCGGCAAGACCACGACCTTGCGGGCGATGATGGGCCTGATGCCGAAGGCCGAGGGGCGGGTGCGCTTTGCGGGCACGGAGCTGCTGCCGCTGCGCGCCCATCAGCGCTACCACCTTGGTCTTGCCTACGTGCCCGAAGAGCGGCGCATCGTTCCCGGCCTGTCGGTGCGCGAGAATCTCCGGCTCGGCCTCGTCGCGGCTGGCAGCGGCATCGAGGAACGGGCGGCGATCGACGAGATCGCCGAAACCTTCCCGCGCCTGAAGGAGCGCCTCGACCAGGAAGGCGTCACGCTCTCGGGCGGCGAGCAGCAGATGCTGGCGATCGCCCGCGCGCTGATCGCCAAGCCCAGGATGATCCTGCTCGACGAGCCCTCGGAAGGCATCATGCCCGTGCTCGTCGAGGAGATGGGTATGCTGTTCCGCCGCCTGCGCGACGAGGGCAGGACGCTGCTGCTGGTGGAGCAGAACGTCGAATGGGCGTTGCGGCTGGCCGACCGCGCGGTGATCATCGATCAGGGCGAAGTCGTGCACCAGAGCAGCGCTGCGGCGCTGCTGGCGGACAAGGACATCCAGGAGCGCTACTGCGCGGTCTGAGGTCAAGCCACCACCTTGGCCTCGGGATCGTCAAGGCGCAGGCGTTCGTTCGCCAGATAGTCGGCGATCGCATCGGCCGGCATGGGCTTTGCGAAATGGTAGCCCTGGATGAATTCGCAGCCGAGCCGGCGCAGGCTGTCGAGCTGGGCGCTGGTCTCGACGCCTTCGACGACGCAGGCGATCTCCATGTCGTCGCAGAGGCCCGCGAGCGATTTGATGATCTTGTGGCTGACCGGGTTCTCGTTGATCTCGGCGACGAAGCTGCGATCGACCTTGATCTTGTCGAGCGGCAGCCGGTGCACGTGGCTCAGCGACGAATAGCCGGTGCCGAAATCGTCGAGCGAAATGCCGCAGCCCATCGCCTTCAGCGTCGCGATCGATTGCTGCGCGCGCGCAAAATCGAAGGTGACGGCCGTCTCGGTGATCTCGAAGTCGATGCGGCGGGGCGACAGGCCGCTTTTCTCGATGATCGAGATCAGCGGCAATATGCCTTCGGCAGCGCAGACGTCGTGGGCGGAGAGGTTGAACGACAGGCGGATATGGTCGGGCCAGGTTCTGGCCGTCGCGAGCGCGCGCGCCAGCAGCGCCTGCGTCAGGGGGCGGATCAGGCCGATGCGCTCTGCGGCGGGAATGAAGTCGGCGGGAGAGACCCAGCCGAGACGAGGGCTATTCCAGCGTGCCAGGGTCTCGAAACCCGCGGTGTGCTCGCTCACGGCATCGACGATCGGCTGAAACACCAGCTCCATCTCGGCGCCAAAATCGGAGGTGCGCAGCAGGTTCTCGATGACGCCGCGGCTGCGGATTTCGGCCTCGAGCTCACTCGAGAAGATCACGGTGTGGCCGCGCTGATGGCGCTTGGCGTGGTAGAGCGCGTAGTCGGCGCATTCATAGAGCGCTTCCGACGTCGTTGCGGAGTCCGGGAACAAGGCGAAGCCGATCGAGCAGGACAGTCCGGTATGGGCGGTGTCGAGCTGGTAGGGCAGCTTGACCTGGCTGCCGATGCGTTCGCCGAGCCGCATCAGGTCCGTGTCCTCGGGGTCGCCGCAGACGACGAGGCCGAACTCGTCACCGCCGAGCCGGGCGAACTCCACGCGCTGCGGACCAAAACCCTCGCAGACCTCGCGGATGCGCTTGCCCGCCTCGATCAGGACGCGGTCGCCGACCGAGTGGCCGTAATTGTCATTGATCGGCTTGAAGCCGTCGAGGTCGATGATGCCGACGGCAACGCGAACGTGCCTGCGCTCGGCATCGGCAAAGGCGCTCGACAATTCGGCGAAGAAGCGGCGGCGGTTCGGCAGCTCGGTGAGGGAATCGAGATTGGCGAGGCGGAAGTTCTCGTCCGAGAGCGCCTGCGTCGCCGCCTGCTGCGCGAGCAGCGACTTGCGGCTGGCGACGAGGTCGGCGAAGTCGCGGTAATAGATGAACAGCACCGTCACCATCGCGCCGGACACCAGCAGGTTGTTGACGGCGATCGCCTTCAGCGTCGGCTCGCCCGTGGCGAAGAAGAACAGCACGTAGGGCACGTCGACGATCAGCGTCACGATCAGCGCCGCGGAGCGCAGATGCATCAGCGAAAAGATGCAGCCGATCACGGTGACCGCCATGTAGAAGGCGACCTGGCTCTTGGCGAAGGGATCGCCATAGGGGTAGAGCGCGAAGGACCAGGCGGTGAAGCCGGCGCCGATCGGCAGGGTCAGCCAGTTGGTGGTGCGCAGATTGCGCAGGATGTCGGCGTCGCTGCGCACGAGGTGACGCTGGCGCAGCCACCAATAGGTTCGCAGGCCTGCGAGCACGGTCAGCACGCTCGGCACGATCATCGTCAGCCAGTCCGGCGCCACGTTCACATAGGTGTAGGCGACGGCGATCGTGTTGCTCATCAGGATGAAGTAGAGCAGCGGGACCTGCTTGGAGAAGGCGTCGAACTGCGCGCGCATCAGATCCGGATTGTCGGCCGGAACGCGAAACAGCCGCATTGCGGCGGCGATATGAGACTTGAAATTGACAACAGGCATTGCAATACGCGCCCCGGATCCCTTCAAAACGGGAGGGATCTTGCACAGCGGGGGTAAAGGGCTCGTTAGACGAGTTCCGTGAGCAAAGACGAGTGCGGGTTGCGCGCTGCCGCATCAGGGTCCGGCCGCGTGCATTGGTGAGGCCGTGTTAACGATATGAGGCTGCGGACGCGAGCAGTATCAGCTGCGAGATGCCGCAGAGCCACCGCTACGCTTTGCTAACCATCTGCGCCGGCGCAACGTCATGCCGCACCTCTCCCCTGTCGGGAAGAGGTGCCAGGCCGTATCCGACGGCGGCTACTTCTTTTCCAGCGCCGCGGTCTGCTTGGCGAGTTGCTTGTCGAATTCCTCCGACAGGCCGGTCGCATAGCTGGCAAGCTCGCCCGGTTTGACGAACGGGTTCGGCGCGCCGTCCTTCATCTGCGCCCGCTTGGCCTGCATGCCATAGACCTCCGGGTGTGGCCCGAGCAGCACGTCGATCTTCATCGCTTTCACCTTGGCATAGGTCGACCGGTAGTCGTCGATGATGCCGGGATAGGTCGGCTGGCCGACCAGTCTGTTCAGCGCCACCGTGCCGCTGCAGAAGAACAGCACCTCGCGGCTCTGGTCGCCGTCCTTGACGGTCATCTCCCAGCTCGTGCAGCCAGGCGAGTGGCCGGGCGTTGCATGCGCGATGAGCGTGGTGTCGCCGAGCGTGACCTTGTCGCCTTCCTTCACGACACGGTCGACCTTCACCGGCGGGAAAGTGAGATCCTCGTTCTTCTCGTCACCGGGATAGTAGCCGCCTTCGAGCAGCGGCTTGTCTCGCTCGCCGGCCACGAGCTGCGCACCGGTCTCCTTCTTGATCTCGGCGAAACCGCCGGTGTGATCGAGATGCGCATGCGAGTTGAGGACGATCTTGATGTCGGCGACCTTGAAGCCGAGCTTGGCGATGTTGTCCTTGATCATGCCGGTCGACTGGGGCATCGCCGTGTCCATCAGGATCAGGCCCTGCGATGTCTTGATGACGTAGACGGCAATGCCTTCGGTCCCGACATAGTAGATGTTGCCGATGAGCTGGAACGGCTCGAACGGCGCCGTCCATTTCTGCATCGCAGCCGCCAGAAAATCCTTGATGGTTTGCGCCTGCGTGCCGGTCGAGAGCAGGGTCAGTGCGCATAGCGCGGCCGTCAGTCTTCTCATAGTTTGCCTCCCACAGTGTTCTTGTCGTTTTCATCGGGCGCGGGCATCGTGGCCCGAGCGGTGTTCAAGTTACGTCGTGGCCGGCGTTCAGGGCAACAACCTTGCATTCGCAAGAAAAATCATTGGCCGCGTGGGAGTATCGGCGCGTTTGGTGTCGGCGGCGCGCGAGTCTAGCGCCCGATCGTCACCCCGGCGGTCGAGCGCATGGCATCCCGCAGACTGGTCGCCTTCATGTCGTCCAGGACCTGCCGCGTCAGCACGGTGGTCTGGCCGGGCGTGTTGAGGATCGACTCTCCGCGCGAGGACGAGAGCCGATCGGTCTTGTAGGGCGTGGCTGCATCGGTCGCGGGAACGGCGGCGACTGCATCACGCGGCCGTTTGCCCGCAGCGATGGCCGGCTGTGAGATGCAGAGGGCGGCGATCACGACCAGAAGCAACGGGTTTGCGCGCATAGGCGATCTCCCATGTCGGGATAACAGCCTAGCACAATGCGGACGGTGGTCGCAGGAGAAAGGATCAGGCGAGAGCGGCCTGGCGTTCGCGCGCCGGCTCGCGGGCGCGCTCGGGTTTCCCAGGCTCGGCGAGCCGCGTGAAACTGCGATGGCTCGCCTGCGCGGGGGCCTCGACGATGACGCCCTCACAGATGATCTGTCCGCCGAGCAGCTTGAATTCCAGCTTGTCGTAGCGCGGCATCGTCTCGCCGGGCGCGGGCGGCAGCAGCCCGACGCTGCCCTGGATGTTCAGCGTGGCTTCACCGGTGCCGTGCAGGCGCGGATTCCACATCCTGATCCCGCTTTCCGCCCAGCGCTGCCGGATCAACGCGGTACGATCGGCAGGCTCAACCGGTCTTGCACGAACCTTCGATGCGCCGCGGACCTCCGGGGACGGCGACACGAGGGCCGGAGCCGGCGCGATGTCGGTGACGACGCTGGCTGCATCCATGGAACCGTGTTGTACGACCACCGCGGCGACGGCAGGGGCAACATCCGCAGCAGCCGGCTCGACGGCCACCGCTTCGCCCGGTGAGGAAGCGCTGTCGAGATGATCCTCAAGGGCGGCCTCTGCCAGAACTTCGGCATCGGCAGACGCGATGCACGGCTCGTCCGCGGTCGGCTCAACGTCCACCGTGACGTCGGTGGAATGACTATCGGCGACCACGAGGGCAGGGACGTCAAGCGGCGCACTCTCGATCTCGACGGGCGAGGGTGATGCCTCCGCCGTGACGACGGGCTCGGCTTCGGCCGGGAATGGATCGCTGCTGATGACGAGGTCGGCGGCGTCGATCGCTTCGCTAACGACATCGACGGGCTCCGCGTCGAGCGACGCGACCTTTGCCGAGATCCCCACAACAGAATCGGTATCGGTGCTGATGACCGGGGCGGGAGCATCTTCCGCCACGGTCTCGATCTCGGCGGCCGCGACCGGAGCCTCCTCCTCGGCGGCCGCAACCGGCTCGGTGCTGGACGGTGCTTCTCGGGAAGACTCGTCGCTGGCATCGGTTGGCGCCGCCGGCGGGCTCTCCGCGATGACGGAGATCGCGGGATCATCCTGGGCGGAGGGAGTGGAGGCCGCGATCTCGGCATCGTCGTGCACTAAAATCGCGCTGATTTCGCGGGTGTCGGTCGAGTCGGATTCCGCAAGGTCTTCGACCTCAGTGCGTTTTGCCGCGCTGGCTTGGGCTGTCGTGTCTCGGGCTGTCGCGTCTTGGGCCGTGGCGTCCGGAGCCGCCACGTCTTGGGCCGCAATGCTCTCAGCCACAATATCTTCGGCGATGACGGGCGAGACGTCTGCGGCGACCGGCGTGGCGTCAAGGCTGCCGTCATGCGGCGCGGGCCGAAGCCGGGTGAATGCCCATTTCACCGCCGGGATACGGCGCAGCAACGATATCAGTCTCGAAAGCACTAGGAGTTGTCCAAGAGGTACTCGGCGTGAGGCAATCGCTGATTCGCCAGCAATGTGAAAAACTGCCCCGCCCGTCGCACCCCTGTCAATGCAGGTGAGACCAATTGCAGAACATCAGCGACGTCTGGTGCGCGTGGTGGTGACCGGGTGACGGGTCAGCCGTCGCCGCGAGGCCGGTGATCGTCGTGGATTCTACGGTATGACCGGTCAATGTGATCGCAACCACAGTACGGCCGTGCCGAAACAGTCACGCTCGCCTTCGAAAGCGAAGGAGAAGGAAACGTGATCCACAAGATCTGTCTGGCTGCGGTCTTTGCCGCGTTCATCAGCGCGCCGGCGCTTGCGGACGAATTGACACCGAAGATTGCCGCTCACCTCATTCCGCCCAATGCGGAGATCCACGTGTCCTGGACCAGCCCGGCGTCCGACCCTGAGGGCCGCGTGGTCGAGGTCGTCTGCGGCGAGGTCACGGTTCGCAATGACAGAGGCTTTTCGACGTCGTCCTTTGCGTATGTCATCGACGACGACAAGCTTTGGCTGGCCTGGAAGGTCGAGTGGATGAAAGAGCCGGAACCGCAGGGCGTCCGCCGCGTGATGAGATATTGTCCCGGCCGTTGACCGACGCCTCTCGGTCCGCGGAAGGGGACGATGATCCCCCCGTGATTTTCGATCGTCCGACTATTTGCCGGAGCCGGGACCGGTGCCCGCGCCGCCTCCGGCCTGGCTGCCCATGTTGTTGATGTTGGTGCCGCCGGCCGATGGTTGCTGCGCTCCCTTGCTGTCGCTCGCCTCGTTCTGCATGTTCGACGCACGGCCGGTGGTCATGCCTTTGGTCGCGGGGCCTCGCGATGAGGGGCCGACGTCGCCCTGACCGGACGCGCCTGGCGCGGGTTGTGTCTGCGCGAAGGCGCCACCGGTCGCCAGCGCCACGATGCATGCCGATGCCAAGATGATCTTCTTCATCTCGTTTCTCCTCTTGGGTTGGTCGTCAAAACAACCTCCGCGCGGAAAGGACGTTCCTGACCAACCACGCTGCAGACCGAGAGGGTTGTGCCGAATGTAGGGTTCCCAGCGTCGTTCGCGCGGGGTAGCTTGGAACACCCGGCATCTTCTGCAAGGACGAGACATGAAACGGATAGTCGCGATCGGAGCGGTTCTGCTCTGGTCCACCATCGCATCGGCGCAGGATCGCACCATCACGGTGGCCTCCACCACGTCGACGGAACAATCGGGCCTGTTCGGCTATCTGCTGCCGCTGTTCGAGAAGGCCGCGGGCGTGAGCGTGAAGGTCGTCGCCGTCGGCACCGGTCAGGCGCTGGACATCGGACGGCGGGGCGATGCCGACGTGGTGTTCGTCCACGACAGGGTCGCAGAGGACAAGTTCATGTCGGAAGGGCAGGGCGTGAAGCGCTTCGACGTCATGTACAACGACTTCGTCATCATCGGCCCGAAGAGCGATCCCGCCAGGATCGCCGGTGGCAAGGACGTCACGGATGCGCTGCGCAAGATCGCAGCGGCCAAGGCGCCGTTCATTTCGCGCGGCGACAAGTCCGGCACGCACGCGGCCGAGTTGAGACTCTGGAAAGAGGCCGGCGTCGATCTCAGTGCCGGCAAGGACGATTGGTACCGGGAGATCGGTCAGGGCATGGGCCCGGCACTGAATATGGCCTCGTCGTCAAACGCGTATCTGCTGTCGGACCGCGGCACCTGGCTGTCATTCAAGAACCGAGGCGAACTCGCCATCCTGACCGAAGGCGACAAGCGGCTGTTCAACCAGTACGGCGTCATGCTGGTCAATCCCGAGAAGCACCCGAACGTGAGAACGAAGGACGGGCAGGCCTTCGTCGACTGGCTCGTCTCCTCGAAGGGGCAGGACGCGATCGCCGGCTACAAGGTCGGCGGCGAGCAGCTATTTTTCCCCAACGCGTCCCACTAGCACGAAGGCCACGGTCGACACCACCACGCTGAGCGCGAGCAGGATCAGTCCGAGGCCGAGGGCCAGTGGCAGGTCGCCCTTGCTGGTCTCCAGTGCGATCGCGGTCGTCATCGTGCGCGTGAAGCCGCGGATGTTGCCGCCGACGATGATGATGGCGCCGACTTCGGCGATGGCGCGCCCGAAGGCCGCGAGAAACGCCGTCAGCAGCGAGGTCCGGCCGAGCGCGAACAGGAGCGCCATGCTGCGGAAGGCCGACAGGCCGTCGATCCGTGCGAGATCGCCGTACTCCGCCCACAAGAGGCTTGCGGGCCGGTGCACAAGCGCCACCACGATCGGTGTGGCGAGCAACGTCTGGGCGATCACCATGGCGGCCGGCGTGAACAACAGTCCGGCCACTCCGAGCGGGCCCGACCGCGACAGCAGAAGATAGAGCGCGAGCCCGACCACGACAGGTGGAAGCCCGAGCAGCGCATTGGTCAGGACGATGATCACCTGTCGCCCGCGGAAACGGGTGATCGCGAGCAAGGCCCCGATGGGTGCGCCGATCATGAGGGCAGTGACGCTCGCGGTCAGGCTCACGCGAACCGACAATGCGACGATGCCGAGCAGCTCGGCGTCGGCTTCGCCGATGAGCGAGAACGCAGCGCCAATGGATTGGGTGAAATCGTTCATCCGAGCCTGGGCGTCGGCGCCGGCCGGAGTGCCGCGGGGGCGTTGGTGTCGGGAATGGGGAGGCGCTTCACGGACGATTTCCTGCGAGGTGCGCAGTGCAATGCGGTGGTGCGATCGCGTTCCGCAGGCACTTGTGCTTGGCCTGCGGCAGGAGGGGCTTTCCTCGCAGCAGGCCGATCACAGAATACTCACGTGGAGCAGTTTGCAAACCCAATTCGGCTGGAATTCAACGCCGCGGGCGGGAGGACGCGGCCTGTTCGGCATCAACGCTTGCCAGTGGCCGATGCCGAAACCGTCGAAGCCGTCGCAATGCTCTCCCGCCAATAGCGCTCGATCTGCTCAATCAAGGCGGGAGGGAGCGGAACGTAGTTGAGCGTCTGGGCCTCGGACTTGCCGTTCTCGAGTGACCAGCGGACGAAGTCGATGACGGCCGCGGAGCGCTCCGGATGTTTTGCTGTCTTCGGCATCAGCACGAAGGTCGTGGCCGTGATCGGGTAGGCGTCTTCGCGGGGCGCGTCGGTGAGGACCAGGTGAAAATCCTGCTCCGCCTTCCAGTTCGCGCTCGATGCTGCGGCCTGGAATGATGCGGCGTCGGGCACCACGTAATTGCCGGCGCTGTTCTGCACGATGCCGAAGGAAATCTTGTCGAGGCGTTGCAGCGCGTGGGTGTATTCGAGATAGCCGATCGCGCCGGGAATGAGACCGACGAGCGAGGCGACGCCGTCATTGCCCCGGCCGCCGAGGCCGAGCGGCCACTCGACCGACGTGCCTTCGCCCACGCTTCTCTGCCATTGCGGACTGACCTTCGAAAGATAGTTCGACCAGTTGAATGTGGTGCCGGAGCCGTCGATGCGATGGACCACCGTGATCGGGACCTTCGGCAAGCTGATCTCGGGATTGATCGCCGCGATCGCCGGATCGTTCCAGGATTTGAGCTTGCCGAGGTAGATGTCAGCGAGCACCTGCCCGGTGAAGCGGATCTGGCCGGGCTTGACGCCGTCGATATTGACCACGGGGACGACGCCTCCGATCACGATCGGGAATTGCATCAGGCCGAGCCTGTCGAGCTCCTTTGGGCCGAGCGGCATGTCGCTGGTCCCGAAATCGACGGCGTCGGTCTTGATCAGGCTGAGGCCGGTGCTCGAGCCGACCGCTTGATAGCTGACGCCGTTCCCGGTCTTCGCCTTGTATGCGTTGGTCCATTTCGTCATCACCGGCGCCACGAAGGTTGAGCCGGCTCCTTTGATCTCGGCTGCCAGGCCTTGGGTTGCGACGAGCAGGACGGCGAGGACGATGGGGAGTGCAATATGTTTCTTCATGTGCGCAATGCTAACGGGGTGGACTTGAGGCCGATGTGGTCGATCTCACAATCGCGCCGCGAGGCATTCGCGCGGGCCATTGCGCCTCAACCTCATCACGCCGGTCGCGGCGCCGCGTCATCCGATTGATGTAAATCGACGACGGCCGAAGCGCGTTGGAGCAGCCGTCCACCCGCCGCGAGGCTTCCGGGCGGGGCGAGGCGGGATTCGGGGCAAATCGCCGCCGGGCGGCCAAATCGGGCCTTTTCGGGCCCGGCGGCGGCTTTATTCCGGCCATGGATGCTTTAAGGAGAGGGCGGATCAGGTCGCCGCCGCCCGCCGGCGGTGCTAGACCCTGACGCAGGAACAATGGGCCGTGCCGTGCCGGCACGCCCGCAAGGATGAGAAGGATATGAGGCAATGATCCAGACCGTTGGCATCATCGGGGCAGGGACCATGGGGAACGGCATCGCGCAGATCTGCGCGGCGGCCGGGCTCTCGGTCGTGATGGTCGACATTTCCGATGCGGCCGTGAACCGCGGGCTCTCGACCGTCGGTGGCAGCCTCGAGCGCCTGGTCAAGAAGGAGAAGATGTCGGCGGCCGATCGCGAGGCGACGCTCAAGCGCATCACCGGCACCACCGACCGGGCCAAGTTGTCGGATTGCGACCTCGTCATCGAGGCCGCCACCGAGAACGAGGAGCTCAAGGTCAAGATCCTGAAGGACCTCTGCGCGACGCTGTCGCCGCGCACGCTGGTTGCGACCAACACCTCGTCGATCTCGATCACCAAGCTTGCTGCCGCGACCGATCGGCCCGACCGCTTCATCGGCATGCACTTCTTCAATCCTGTGCCGGTGATGGCGCTGCTGGAGTTGATCCGCGGCCTGCAGACCTCCGACGACACCCATGCCAAGGCGCTCGATTTTGCCAAGCGCGTCGGCAAGGTGGCGATCACCGCCAAGAACAGCCCGGGCTTCGCCGTCAACCGCATCCTGTGCCCGATGATCAACGAGGCGATCTTCGCGCTCCAGGAGGGAATCGCGACGGCGGAGGAGATCGACGCCGGCATGAAGCTCGGCTGCAACCATCCGATCGGACCGCTGGCCCTGGCCGACCTCGTCGGGCTCGACACCATGCTTTCGGTGATGGAGGTCTTTTACAAGGGCTTCAACGACCCCAAATACCGGCCGGCGCCGCTGCTGAAAGAGATGGTCGATGCCGGCCATCTCGGTCGCAAGACCGGACAGGGCTTCTACAGCTATAGCGCCTGATCAGGGCGGCCGGCGGCGGGCCTGATCGCGCCCGCCGCCGGATCCCGCACTTTGCGCTGTGACAAAGACGACACGCGCAATTGGCCCGACAATGTCGAACGGGCGGCCCCGCGGGAACAACGGAACGGACACTGAGCATATGTCGGATCGACTGAAGGCCGAGCGCGAGGCGGCGGCCGCGCGGCGGAACCTGTTGACCCAGGATGCGATCGAGCGGACCGGGATCAGCGAGGAGATGATCGGGGAACTCGTCACCCGCTTCTACGGACGCGTGCGCGAGGATGCTGAGCTGGGGCCGGTGTTCCGCGTCGTGCAGAACTGGGACGAGCATCTCGCCAAGCTCAAGGATTTCTGGTCCTCGGTCGTGCTGATGAGCGGCCGCTATCACGGCTCGCCGATGCGGGCGCATCTGCCGCTGAGCCTGACGGGCAATCATTTCGATCGCTGGCTCGATCTGTTCGAGCAGACCGCGCGCGAGGTCTGCCCACCGCCGGCGGCTGCGCTGTTCATCGACAAGGCGCGTCGCATCGCCGACAGTTTTGAAATGGCATCGGCGACCGTCGCCGGTTCTATCGCCGCGCCGCGCCACGTGCTCAGGTCCTGACGACACGACCCGCTGCCCGCAAAATATGCAGATGCATCGCGCGGCGTTTGCGCACCGCAATGGGTAGCGCGCTGCACCAATTCCGACATCATCGGTCTGATCTGCAAAATCATCATGCCGATCGCGCGGCGTGATGTTGAATTTGTGAAAACGCGTTTGAATACGTTCATTGTCGCTCAATCAAAGCGAGCAAAGCCATATTGATGCACTGCGGCGCCAATTCTCCGCCTTGTTTTCGGCAGAGTTCCAGCGCCTGCTTGTGGACATGTCCCGCGCATCGTTCACGACCAATTCCTCATCTTCCGAGAGCACCACGGAACCTGAAGCCGACGCGCGCGCCGAGCAGACGCGGCGAACGATCCTGCTTGGCGCAATCGCCACCACCGCCTGCCTTGGTTGTTCCGCGCACGCACGCGCGGACGAAGATCCGCCTGGGTCCGACGAGCGGCCCCAGAAAGGCGATGTGCTCGTCTTCTCCGAAGGCGACAAGGAGGGGAAGCTCATCACCGCGGCCGACCTGCCCGCCGGCGGGCCGCCGGTGCATGCCTGGCCGAAGGATCCCAAGACATCGGTGGTGCGCAGCGCCTCCCGGCTCAACGAGATCCTGATCATCCGGCTTGATCCCGCCGAGCTCGACGACAAGACGCGCGAGCGCGCCGTCGACGGCATCATCGCCTATTCGGCGATTTGCGCTCATGCGGGCTGTCCCGTCACCGCCTGGGTGAAGAGCGATGTCGGTGACAAGGAGGTGTTCAAGTGCATGTGTCACAACTCCGAATACGATCCTCGTGCGAGCGCACAGGTGGTGTTCGGGCCGGCGCCGCGACGGCTCGCCGCGCTGCCGCTGGCGCTCGCTGACGGCTCACTCAGTGTCGCCGGCAACTTCATCGGAAAGGTAGGTGGCGCGCAGCCGGGATGATGGACGGTGCGGGATATGCCCGCGTCACGAGAGGCCGCATCCGCCGATGGGCGGACGGCGGGACGAACGACAAGAATTCAACACAAGAATTCAAACGGATGAAAAAGGGGAACGTCCATGAAAACTTTCATGACCAGGAAGCAATGGTACCTGTCCGGCTTCGTCGCTTTTGCCTGCCTGGCTTCGACCGCCGCCACGGCTGGCCCGATCGAGAGTTATTCGCCGGTCACCGCGCAGCGGCTGGAGAATCCAGAGCCAAGCAACTGGATGCTCTATCGGCGCACCTATGACGGCCACGGCTACAGCCCGCTCGACCAGATCAACACCTCCAATGTGAAGAATCTCACGCCGGTCTGGACCTTCGCCACCGGCGTCGTCGAAGGCCACGAGGCGCCGCCGATCGTCAACAACGGCGTCATGTTCGTGGCGACCCCGATGGGGCAGGTGATCGCGCTAAACGCGAAGACCGGCGACGAATACTGGCGCTACAAGCGGCAGCTTCCCGACGATCTGTTCCAGCTGCACCCGACCAGCCGCGGCGTCGGCCTCTGGGAGGACAAGCTCTATCTCGCCACCACCGACGACCACGTCGTCGCGCTCGATGCCAAGACCGGCAAGGTGGTGTGGGACACCAAGGTGCAGGACTACAAGAAGGGCCAGTACATGACCCTGATGCCGCTGATCGTCGACGGCAAGGTCATCGTCGGCGGCTCCGGCGGCGAGTTCGGCGTGCGCGGCTACGTCGCCGCCTATGACGCCAAGGACGGCAAGGAGCTGTGGCGGACCTTCACCATTCCCGGCGAAGGCGAGCCGGGCCATGAGACCTGGCAGGGCGACGACTGGAAGAACGGCGGCGGCTCGGCCTGGATGACCGGCAATTACGACAAGGACACCAAGACGATCTATTGGGGCGTCGGCAACGCCGCGCCGTGGCCCGGCGAGACCCATCCAGGCGACAATCTCTACACCTCCTCGGTGCTCGCGCTCGATCCAAACACCGGCAAGATCAAGACCCATCACCAGTATCACCAGAACGATTCCTGGGACTGGGACGAGGTCGAGGCGCCGATGCTGATCGACCTGCAGCGCGACGGCCGCAACATCAAGAGCCTGGTCCATCCGGGGCGCGATGCGATCTTCTGGATACTCGAGCGCACGCCAACCAAGATCAACTACGTCGCCGGCTGGCCGTTCGTCTCCACCGACGTCTGGAAGGGCATCGAGCCCGAGAGCGGCAAGCCGATCGTCGATCCCGCGCACAAGCCGGTGATCGGCAAGCGCGTCGAGTTCTGCCCGTCGCTGTGGGGCGGCAAGGACTGGCCGTCGGCGGCGTACAGCCAGAAGACGGGTCTCGTCTACGTGCCCGCCAACGAGAATTTCTGCGGCGGCTTCACTGGCGAGAAGGTCGCCCTCAAGCCCGGCGAGCTCTGGCTCGGCACCAAGCCGGAGGACATCGGCTTGAAGACGAAGCCGGGCGCCGACCATTTCGGCGAGCTGCAGGCCTGGGATCCTGCGACGGGCAAGAAGGTGTGGCAGCACAACTTCCCGAAGTCGCAGCTGTTCGGCTCGGTGACGGCAACCGCAGGCGATCTCATCTTCGTCGGCGGCACCAATGACCGCAACTTCCGCGCCTTCAACGCCAAGACCGGTGAGCTGCTCTGGGAGCAGAAGACCAACTCCGGCATCATGGGCATGCCGGTTTCCTATGAGATCGACGGCACCCAATACATCGCGATCCAGTCGGGATGGGGCGTGGACGCCCAGCGCATCCAGGATGCACTGGTGACCAACAACATCGGCATCGAGGCCAATGTGCCGCAAGGCGGCGTGGTCTGGGTGTTCGCGCTCAAGAAGTAGCTCCGCGGGCGGATCGAGAGAAGGCGGAGCAGCAGGGGGGTGGCGAATGCGGCGGACGGCAACGTCCGCCGCATTCTTGTTCCTACTTCCCCGTCCGCTCCACCTTGTCCTTTTCCTTCTGGTTCATCTCCTGAACCTTGGGATCGGGATTGTGCTGGCCCGTGGTCTGCGTGGTCGAGGCGGGCGGGGCGTTGGCGTTCGGCAGCGAGTTCTGGTCGGGCGTGGCGGGGCGCGTGGCCGTGGTCGGCGGCGTCGTGTTGCCCTGGGCGAACGCGCCTGCGGCCGTCAAAAGAAAGGCGCCCGACAGCGACACTGCGAGCGCCTTTGAGATGTTGGTCATCGATCTGCTCCTGTCAGATCGATGGAAACGGCGCGAGACGGCTTGTGTTCCGTCTCGCGCCGCTGTTCCGTCTCACGCCTCCAATTGCTTACCGATCGGCAGCGAGCGGATGCGTTTTCCCGTCGCCGCGAAGATCGCATTGATCAGCGCCGGCGCAAATGGTGGGACACCGGGCTCGCCGACACCGCTCGGTGGCGTGTCTGAATTGGGCGGCACGATGTAGACGTTCGTCACGACAGGAGATTCGTCGATCCTGACGACCTGGAAGTCGTCAAAATTCTTCTGCTGCACCTTGCCGTCCTTGAAGCTGATCTCGCCGTATTTGGCGAGGCTCAGCCCCATGATCGCGGCGCCCTCGATCTGCGACGCGATACGCTCGGGGTTGACATAGGTGCCGCAATCGATCGCGGTATCGACCCTTGGCACCGACAGCTTGCCCTTGTCGTCGACGGCGACCTCGACGATGGTCGCGATATAGCTGACAAAGCTGCGGTGCACGGCAATGCCGAGACCGTGGCCCTTCGGCACCTTGCGGCCCCATTCGCCCTTTTCGGCGACCAGTTCGACCACCTGGCGCAGGCGCGCGGTGTCGATCGGGTAGCTGTCCTGGGGCTCACCGTAGTTCCAGAGGTCCTTCACGTTCGGCTTGACGATGCGGGGCGAGCCGATCAGCTCGAGCAGCATGTCTTTCTGGTCGCGCCCTGTCGCTTGCGCGATCTCGCCGACCATCGACTGCACGGCGAAGGCGCGCGGAATGTTCGAGACCGAACGGAACCAGCCGATGCGGGTATGCGCGGCTGCTTCCGGATTCTCGCAGGAGATGTTGGCGATCTCGAACGGCATGTCGGCGAGACCCATGCCGATCTCGAACGGCGCCTGGTGCACCGTGCCGGCGGCAAAGGTCGAGGCGATGCTGGGCGCCACGCTGCGGTGGCGCCAGGCGATCACCTTGCCGCTCTTGTCGAGGCCGGCCTCGATCCGCTCGGCCGAGACGGTGTGCAGGAAGCCGTTCTGGATGTCGTCCTCCCGCGTCCACTGCACCTTCACCGGCGCGCCGAGCTCCTTCGACAGCAGGGCGGCCTCGAGCGCATAGTCGCATTTCGACTTACGGCCGAACCCGCCGCCGAGCAGGGTCACGTTGACGGTGACGTTGCCTTCGGGAATGCCGAGCGTCTTGGCGACGTCGTCACGGGTTCCGCCCGGGCTCTGCACCGGCGCCCAGATCTCCGCCTTGTCACCCTTGACGTCGGCGACCGCCACCGGCGGTTCCATGCTGACATGAGCAAGATGCGGGATGTAGTACTCGCCGACGATGACCTTGTCGGCGCCCTTCAAGGCCGCATCCGCATCGCCCTCCTGGCGCACGACGAGGCCCGGCTTGCGCGAGGCCTCCTCGAGCTCCTTGCGGAAGGCGACCGAGTCGTACTTGCCGTTGGCGCCGTCGTCCCAGACCAGCTTCAATGCGTTGCGACCCTTGATCGCCGCGCCGGTGTTGCGGGCGATCACCGCGACGCCGCCGAGCGGCTGGAACTTCGACGGCCACGGCCATCCCTGGACCTTCATCACCTTCTCGACGCCCGGGACCTTCAACGCCGCGTCTGGATCGAACGAGACCAGCTTGCCGCCGGTCACCGGAGGGCGTGCGATCACAGCATATTTCATGCCGGGAAGCCGCACATCGGCGCCGTAACGCGCCTTGCCGGTGGTGATGTCGTGGAGATCGACGATGCCGATCTGGCCCTTGGTCAAATAGCGGAAGTCCTTGGCGTCCTTGAGCTTGAGACCTTCGATCGCGGGCACCGCTTCCTTGGCGGCATCAGCGGCAAGCTCGCCGAAGCCGAGCTTGCGGCCGCTGGCGCTGTGGACGACCTCGTGATTGACGGCCTTGACCTCGGTCGCCGGCACGCCCCAGCGCTTCGCCGCGGCCTGCTCCAGCATGGTGCGGGCCGAAGCGCCGATCTGGCGCATCGGAAGCAGATAATGCCGCGTGCTGCGCGAGCCGTCGGTATCCTGGTTGCCGAACTTCACCTCGTCGCCATGGGCCTGCTGCACCTTGACCCTGGACCAGTCGGCTTCCATCTCCTCGGCCACGATCAACGGCAGGCTGGTGCGCACGCCGGTGCCCATTTCGGAACGGTGTCCGACGATGGTGACGATGCCATCAGGTGCGACCGAAACGAAGACGCGCGGATCGACCACGACGCCGTGCGGCATCTTTCCGGCGCCGGTCTCATATGCAAATGCCTGGCGCGTCATCACGGGGGCGGCGAGCACGAAGCCGCCAGTGATGCCGAGCCCCTTCAGGATGCTGCGGCGTGAGACCTTCTCGACCTTGACTTGCTTTTCGAACCCACGGAGCTTGCCGGGATTGTCGATGAAATTCATGTCACACTCCCGTCGATGCGAGATGGACCGCGTTCTCGATGCGCTGGTAGCAACCGCAGCGGCAGATGTTGCCGGACATCGCCTCGCGGATCTGGTCATGCGAGGGCTTCGGGTTGTCCATCAGAAGCGCGGCGGCCTGCATGATCTGGCCGGCCTGGCAGAAGCCGCATTGCGGCACGTTGACCTGACGCCAGGCCTTTTGCACCGGATGATCGCCATTCGGATGCAGTCCCTCGATGGTCGTGACCTCGCGTCCGGCAACGTCGTTGATCGACGTGATGCAGGAGCGCACCGCTTCCTTGTCGACGATGACGGTGCAGCTGCCGCACAGGGCCTGGCCGCAGCCGAATTTGGTGCCGGTCAGCCCGGCCTCGTCACGCAGGAACCAGAGTAGCGGGAGATCCGGGTCGCCGTCCCAGCTCTGTTCCTGGCCGTTGATCTTCACCTTGATCATGATCATCCCTCGCTCTTCATAAGCATGCCAAATTCAAAACGCGCCGATGGGCGCGCAGCGCAGTGCCAGTTGTGTCGTGTCGTCGCATCCCGGCCCGCGATCCCGCGCGGGCAGATCCCGGCAGGAGGCAGGAACGCGAATCTCGATGTCCGGATGTGTTCGATACCTCCCGTGCTTGTTCTTGGTTGATTGTATTTCGCGCGGCATCGTGACGGCCGACCCTAGCAGAGGTCGCACCGGCCCGGCGTTCACAGCCGGGTGTTCTCACCGGGAAAAGATTGCATCGATGGTTTGTCAAAAGCAGGGCGCGGCATCACGCCGCGTGATCCGCGCGTTCGCTGACGGCAGGTGCAACGAAAAAGGCTTCGTCCGCCAGAAAGACTGCGCGGACGAAGCAGGATGCCTCAGTCGAGGGAGGGAGAAACGCAGCGGGCCGGGGACTTCAAGTCGGAAGTTGGCGGCACTGCGCAGTCATTCAGAGACCAGGACTGAGGAGCTGATGCCCTCACAGACGCGTGGTACGAAGCGGCGGCATCGCCGCCAGAGTCTTAAAGTGCGGAGCGGTCCGGCTCGCTGGCGGAGGTCGTCGCCAGCGAGCCGGGGAGGTCTGGCCGAAGCTCGGGCCCGGCCAGCTCAGAGGCTTTCCTAAGCAGCCTTGGCTTTCGCCACGTGGGTCGCGATCGCGTCCATCAGTGCCGGTGACAGGCAATCATAGGGCTCGAGCCCGATTTCCTTCAGCCGCGAACGGATGCCCGCCATCTGCTCCGGCTTCACGCCGGATTCGATCACGGAGGAGACGAAGGCGGCGAATTGCGGCGCCTGCGAGCCCTGCTCCTGGAACAGCTCGGGATGGATGAAGTCGAGACCGTAGAACGGGTGGTTCTTGTTCTCGATGCGACCGTACATATGCGTGCCGCAGGCCTTGCAGGCGTGGCGCTGGATCACCGCGGAGGGATCGACGATCTGAAGCTTGTCGCCGTTCTCGAGCACGGTGACGTTCTGGCGCGGCACCACGGCGACGACGGAGAACGTCGCGCCCTGGGGCTTCCAGCATTTGGTGCAGCCGCAGGCGTGGTTGTGGGCGACGTCGCCCTTGATGCCGACTTTGACCTGATGGTCCTTGCATTTGCAGACCAGGGTGCCGCCGGCGAAGCTGCCGCTGCCCTGTTTGAGGCCGTTGTCGATCGATGGATGGAGTGCAACAGTCATGGGTCGATCCTCCTTGGGGGTGACGTCTTCCGGTTCAGTACACGACGACGGAACGAATGGATTTGCCCTCATGCATGAGGTCAAAGCCCTTGTTGATCTCTTCGAGCTTGAGCACGTGGGTGATCATCGGATCGATCTGGATCTTTCCGTTCATGTACCAGTCCACGATCTTCGGCACGTCGGTACGGCCGCGCGCGCCACCGAAGGCGGTGCCGCGCCAGTTGCGCCCGGTGACGAGCTGGAACGGACGGGTGGCGATCTCCTTGCCGGACTCGGCAACACCGATGATGATCGAGGTGCCCCAGCCGCGATGGCAGGCCTCCAGCGCTTGGCGCATCACGGTGGTGTTGCCGGTGCAGTCGAAGGTGTAGTCGGCGCCGCCATCGGTGAGGCCGACGAGATGCTGGACGATGTCGCCGGTGATCTTCTTGGGGTTGACGAACTCCGTCATGCCGAACCTGCGGCCCCAATCCTCCTTGGCATCGTTGATGTCGACACCGATGATCTTGTCGGCGCCGGCCATCTTGGCGCCCTGGATGACGTTGAGGCCGATGCCGCCGAGGCCGAACACGACCACGTTGGAGCCCGGCGTGACCTTCGCGGTGTTGACGACGGCGCCGACGCCGGTGGTGACGCCGCAGCCGATGTAGCAGCTCTTGTCGAAGGGGGCGTCCTCGCGGATTTTGGCGACCGCGATCTCCGGCAGCACGGTGAAGTTCGAGAAGGTCGAGCAGCCCATGTAGTGGTAGACCGGCTTGCCCTTGTAGGAGAAGCGGCTGGTGCCGTCGGGCATCACGCCCTTGCCCTGCGTCGCGCGGATCGCGGTGCACAGATTGGTCTTCTGGCTGAGGCAGCTTTTGCACTGCCGGCATTCCGGCGTGTAGAGCGGGATGACGTGGTCGCCCGGCTTCACCGATGTCACGCCCGGGCCGATCTCGCGGATGATGCCGGCGCCCTCATGGCCGAGGATCGACGGGAAGATTCCCTCGCTGTCGAAGCCGTCGAGCGTATAGGCGTCGGTGTGGCAGATGCCCGTCGCCTTGATCTCCACCAGGACCTCGCCGACCTTCGGGCCTTCCAGATCGAGCTCGACGATCTCGAGCGGCTTCTTGGCTTCGAAAGCGACGGCGGCACGTGTCTTCATTGGTAACTCCTCAGATTCTCGAAAGGACGCCGAGAAGTAGTCCCGGCAGTCCCGGCAACGTTCATTTATGGCCCATGCAGGCGTCTTCCGCCTTGGTGTAGACCTCGTTCTTCTCGTCCTTTTTGGCGGGACGCTGCCGGCCCCACGCTTCGGTGGAGCGGGCGCGCAGATAGACGTAGAGATCGTCCATGTAGCAGGCAACGTTCGGATTGTCGCCGAACGCCGGCATGACATTCTCCTGCGCGGTCGAGATGTTCTTGCGACCGGAGGCAACCACGCCGAGGAAGTCGCCATAGCTCATGGTCTTGACGGAATCCTTGAGCGCCGGCGCATAGGTGGAGCCCATGCCGTCGGGCCCGTGACAGACGTGGCAGTCGGAGTGATAGCGGCGGTAGCCGGAATAGGTGAACCAGTCCACGGTGCCATCCGCCGAAATCTTGTAGGTCGGGTTTCCTTCTTTATCGAGCCACTTTCCGTCGTCTTCCTTCTTCACGGCAGTCGGGTCGCCCGGACCTTCCGCGACCGCAATTCCTCCGGACGCAACCAAGATCATCGCAGCAATGGCAGAGCAGATTTTACGCAAGAGATTCATCCTCGAAGGAGCCCGGGGGAGACGAGCCGGCGCGTGGAGTCGATCCACGCGCCGGAGCGATGCTGATGGGCCTAGTTCGGCAGCGAGAACACGGTCAGCGTACCGCCGAGAGCGGTGTAGTTGCTGAGGGCCGCGTAGCCACCCACCGCGCCGAGACCTGCGGTCGGATCGGTCAGGCCTGCGGCCAGACCAATGCCGGCCCAGCCGCCGACGCCGGAGAGCACTGCGACATACTGCTTGCCGCCGTTCTCATAGGTGGTGACGTTGCCGATGATGCCGGAGGGAGTCTTGAACTTGTAGAGCTCTTTGCCGGTCTTGGCATCGACCGCCTTCAGGTAGCCTTCGAGCGTGCCGTAGAACACCACGCCGCCGGCGGTTGCGAGCGCACCCGACCAGACCGAGAACTGCTCCTTGTTCGACCAGACGATCTTGCCGGTCTTGCCGTCCCAGGCGATGAAGTTACCCATGTGGGTTTCACCGGCCGGCGGATACATCGAGAGCGTCGCACCCACATAGGGCTGGCCCGCGGTGTAGCTCACCTTGAACGGCTCGTAGTCCATGCAGACGTGGTTGGTCGGAACGTAGAACAGCTGCGTGTCCGGCGAGTAGGCTGCCGGCTGCTCGTCCTTGGTGCCGAGCGCGGCCGGGCAGATGCCCTTCACATTGTGGTCCTCGCCCGCCTTGTCGGTCGAAGCTGCATCGAGCACCTTCGGACGGCCGTAGGTCGGCGAGTTCTTGTCCATGTCGACGCCGGAGGTCCAGTTCACCTTCGGATCGTACTTTTCGGCGACCAGCAGCTCACCGGTGGCGCGATCGAGCGTGTAGCCGAGGCCGTTACGATCGAAGTGCGTCAGCAGCTTGCGCGGCTGGCCGTTGATCGACTGATCCGAGAGGATCATCTCGTTGACGCCGTCATAATCCCACTCGTCGTGGGGCGTCATCTGATAGACCCACTTGGCAACGCCGGTATCCGGGTTGCGCGCCCAGATCGTCATCGACCATTTGTTGTCGCCGGGGCGCTGCTTCGGATTCCAGGTCGAGGGATTGCCCGAACCGTAATAGACGAGGTTCAGCTCGGGATCGTAGGAGATCCAGCCCCAGGTCGCGCCGCCGCCGATCTTCCACTGATCGCCTTGCCAGGTCTTGAGGCTCGAGTCCTTGCCGACCGGCTTGCCGAGCGCGGTGGTCTTCTCGGCGTCGACCAGGATCTGGTTGTCCGGTCCTTCCGAATATCCGCGCCATGCCAGCTTGCCGGTCTTGATGTCGTAGGCCGACATATGGGCCTGCACGCCGAACTCGCCGCCGGAGATGCCGATCAGCACCTTGTCCTTGATGACCATGGGCGCCGACGTGCCGGTCTCGCCCTTGCTCGGATCGCCGTTCTTGCTGGACCAGGCCACCTGGCCGGTCTTGGCATCGAGCGCGACGAGAGTGGTGTCGGCCTGATGCAGGAAGATCTTGCCATCGCCGTAGGCCAGACCACGGTTAACCGTGTCGCAGCACATCACGGGAATGACGTTCGGATCCTGCTTGGGCTCGTACTTCCAGATGATCTTGTTCTCGTTGGAAAGGTCAATGGCGTAGACCTTGTTCGGGAACGGCGTGTGGACGTACATGACGTTGCCGATGATCAGCGGGCCGCCTTCATGGCCGCGCAGCACGCCGGTCGAGAAGGTCCAGGCGACCTGGAGCTTGCCTACGTTTTGTGCGTTGATCTGGTTGAGCTTGGAATAGCGGGTATTGGCGTAATCGCCGGTCGGCATCACCCAGTCTTTCGGGTTCTGCGACATCTTGATCAGCTCGTCATTGGCTGAGGCGCTCCCGACGGCGAGAGCCGCCGCTGAGCCAAGAAAGGTCGCCAGTAGCACCTTGCGCATAGTCATTCCTCCGTTGGTCTCGTTTATTTTTCCCGAAGCATTGGTAACTCACCGGGCTTCTCGTCCGGCGTCTGCTCGTGCAGGGCGGTCACGTTTCGGACCAGAAACGATGCTGTGCTGTTTCCTCCTCCTGATGAGAGCCACGGGTCCGCCTGCAGGAGCGGCCCGTTCTTGTTGTTCCTGCCGCAATCCCTAACGACTTCGTCATCGGGAAACTTGCCCAAGAGGGAAGCCGGTTTGCTTGATAGCGCACGGAGGAAAAGAATTTGATTTTGCAGTAGCGAATTCAGCGGCTTCCGCACCGCTTGGCAGCACTCTCAACGCTCAGGTTCCCCTTGACGGCGCTGCAACTAAGGCGGAGGATTAACCCTCAAGGGTGGCAATGGAACGATGGCGCTCGTACCAAAAGACCACTCAAATTCGAGGTAAACGTCACGCAATCACGGCTGAGGGCTCGCGCAGGCGCTGGTCGCGATTCGCGTCGAATCTCCGGATCAAACCAGTGGCTGGATTAATGTCCGACACCATTCACACGCTCTCGACGACCGGCATGACGCCGAAGCGCCAGATCCAAAGCTGGATCGACGGGCTGACGAGCCTGTGTGGGCATTTCGACGTCGATCCGCTGGAAGCGTCCTCGCTCGAAGGCCGCATTGACTACACGAGTGTCTCGCGCCTGAAGCTGTGCCAGATCGAGGTGAGCCAGCATCGCATCGCGCACACGCTGGCGCGCGCCAAGGCCAATGAGCACCCCTATATCAAGATTCACTTCCAGACCTACGGCGTGTCTTATTTTGAACAAGAAGGCCGCCACATCGAAATCAATCCCGGCGACATCATCGCCTATGACGTCTCCTGTCCGCATTCGATCATCAGCCCCGCCTTCACCCGTCACGACGTGGTGATCGTGCCGAAGGCGCTGCTGCGCGACCGCGGCTTCCCCTCGCAGCGGATGCCCGCCTGCAAGCTGTCGGCGAAGACGGGCACGGGGCGGATCGCCCACGATTTCGTCCATGCGACCTTCGACGAGGCGGCGAAGCTGTCGGCGAACAGCGCGGTCGGCGTTGCCGATTCGCTGATCGATTTGCTGCTGCTGCCGCTGCGCGAAGCCGACACGATGTTCGACCGTGTCGGGCCCGAGGCGATGTACGTGCGCGCGCAGTTCTTCATACGCGAGCACTTGCGCGATCCGGATCTGTGCATCGACCAGATCTCGGCCGAGCTCGGCTGCTCCAAGCGCTATCTGCACATGCTGTTCTCGGAGCGCGGCACCACGGTGAGCGACTACATCTGGCAGGCGCGTTTGCAGAACTGCCGCCAGGAGCTCGAGGCCCACGCCGGCAAGACCATCACCGACGTCGCGTTCTCCTGGGGCTTCTCCAGCTCGTCGCATTTCAGCCGGGTGTTCCGCAAATATTTCGGCGTGGTGCCGTCCTCGATCCACAAGGCGCAGCAGGGCGCGGCCAGCTCGGGCGAGCATTAGCAGGAAGGGCGCATCGCCCTTCCTTGCTTGCCGGACATCTTGACTTGATTGATCGAAGGCGTTCGTGAGGTAGCCGCCGCACTGCGCGTCGTGCGCTGCTGATGGTTACTGCAGTCCCAGGCCGCTGCAATACCAGGCCATGTCCTCGTGCCGCCAACCGCGCTTGACGCCGGATTCCTTGCACTCGTTGTAGGTCTTGAAGTTGGCTGCGTTGCGGCAGCCCGATGGATAGGACCCGAAGCCGCCACCCGAGGTGGAGCATGCGACCGAGCTGACCTTCGTTGCCGAGATCGAGGCGTCGGTGCTCTTGGGCGCAGCATTGGCTGCGCTGATCGACAGAATGGTCAGGCCGGCAAGAAGAAAAACTGGAGCTTTCATCGCCTTCTTCTCCTGAATGGAGGATAGCGTTACGCTATCCCAGGTGCATTATATCGAAAAATGCAACCTGAGACAACGTGCCGGCTCACACTCGGTGAAAGGCTCTTGCGGAGAGCTTCAGGTGTGACCTCGTGGAGGGAGGGATCGCGGCGCAGGAGCTGCGTTTCCGCCGATGCGGTTCGTCACGCTGACGTCGCGATATAGGGAATGCCCGCCAGGAGCGCGACGAGCAGCACCGCATTGGCGAGCATTCCGCTCCAATGCAGCCGCCGCAGCCGGCGCGGCGCATCGGTGTCGCCGGCCTCCCTCGCGCCGAGCTGTTCGTCGACCCTTTGCATGAACCAGCGGCGTCCCCAGATCGCCAGCGCTGCGATCATGCCGACACCCAATGCAGCGAGCAGGCGGCCGTCGAGGAGGAGGGCCACGGTCCCGATGAGGGCGGCGACCCGCATCACCAGGAAATGGGCGTTGAACATGCCGCGGAGCAATTGGGCGACGGGCTGAATGTCCAGCCTCACCAGCAGGAAGGCGGGCGAGGCCAGCGTGAAATAGCCCATCGGAAACAGCAGGATGACCATAACGGCGACGGCGACTGCATCCGGTGTCATGCGATCGGCCCTTCTTGTCCGCGTGCGCGGGCAATCATAGCGGGAAAATGCACGTCCGACACTAGGCTTTGGTCGGATTCCGGGGCGGGAAAGGGGCGGTCGGCGCGCCGGCCGGCAGCTCGACGCCTAGGCCGGCTCGAGGCCGAGCGACTTCGCGCTCTCGATCCAGATCGGCAGTTCGCGCTGATACAGCGCATTGGTCTCCTTGAAGCCGATCGCCGGCTCGAGCACGAAGGTCGCGAGTACCTCCTTCACCTTGGGATCGCTGTTGGCGGCAACGCACAGCTCCGCCAGGCGGTCGACGACCGCCTGCGGCGTCGCCTTCGGCACCGCCCATCCCGAGAAGCCGCTCACGGTGAAGAATTTCGACGTCGCGCCTTGCTCGGGAAGGGTCTTGATCGCGGGGATCGCGTCGACCTTCTTCGAATGCACCGCGAATACGGTGCCGCGGTCGCTCTGCAGGACCGATTGTGCGGCCGTGTAGCTTCCCATCGCGGCATCGAGGGTGCCTTCGAGCATCCCGGTCCACATCGGAGCCTCGCCGCGATAATGGACCGGCTCGATGCTCAGCCCGTACTGCTTGTTGAGCTCGTTGATCGTCATGTGCGGGGCCGAGCCTGCGCTGTAGGTGCCGAAGTTCACCTTGCCGCTCTTGCGCGCGAAGGCGACGAAATCCTCCAGCGTCTTGACCCCGGTCTTCGGGTTCGCAACCAGCAGCAGGCCGGCGCCCGGAATGACGCTGACGAGCGTCAAATCCTTGTCCATGTCGTAGCCGGGATTCTTCATCACCACGCGGTTCATGATGTAGGTGGTCGAGATCGAGCACAGGATGGTGTGGCCGTCGGGCTCGGCGCGGGCGACCTCCGCCGTGCCGATCGCGCCGGAGGCGCCGGGCTTGTTTTCGACGACCACGGTCTTGCCGACTTGCTTGGAGATGAATTCGCCATAGGCGCGCGCGAGCAGGTCGGTCTGCCCGCCGGCGGGATAGCTGCAGATCATGCGGATCTGCCGCGACGGCCAGCTGCCTTGTGCTGAAGCGCTGCGCGAGACAAAGGGCATCGCGAACGCGCCGGCTCCGGCGGCGATGAAGTGGCGGCGATCGATTTTCTTGGACATGATTCTCTCCCGGTTCCCTGGAGGGTACTGCACCAGGCAGGCGCTGCCACGGGCGTCAGGCGAGACAGATTGGCGCATTGCGTCGGACGGAGTGGGGCATGGTGGGCGCGGCCTCCGTACGCCGGACGCAGTGCAGCGCTTCTCCAGCGGCTCTGCGCCGCAAGGTTAAGAGGCGTTGCAGCGCGTCCGGGCACCAGAGCCCTTTCCAATCACCGCTGAATGATCTTCGTCCACACGTCGCCCAGAATAGCGGGCTCGCGTGGCGGCAGATAGGTGAGGCCGGCCTGCTTGCCGAATTCGGCGATCTTGCCTTCCGTCGCAAGGGCGCTCAGCGCCTTGTTGACGGCCTCGATCAGCGCGGGATCGCTGCCGAGGCCGACATAGCCGCGATTGGCGCCGATCGGATAATAATACCCGGACGCTGAGAGTGCGGTGTCGGGGTGCGCGGCGCGATGGGCGTCGAAGCGGCCGAGGTCGATCAGCGTTGCGTCATAGTCGCCGCGCTGGAGCGCGCCCAGGAGATCGTCGCGGCCAGGGACGAGATGGGTGATGTTGTCGATCAGCCGTCCCTTGTCGAAGGTCATCAGGACGGCGTCGCCGAGCGAGCCGCTTTCGATGACCAGACGAAGGCCGGCGAGATCGCCGATGTCGCCGATCTTGCGGCCGTTTGCCTTCGGCCCGAGCACCACTGTCATCGGCGAATAGACGTAAGGCTGGCTCGGCGCGAGCACGCCGAGCGCGACGCGGCGCCGCCGATCGTCGCGCGTGGCCCCGGCGAAGTCCGGCAGGCGCGCCGTTTTCATCCCGGGGACGACCAGCGAATCCTGCGTCAGCGCGTAACCGCCGACCAGCGAGCAGCGCCCATCCGAGAGCAATGCGTTGGCCTCCAGCTGCGGGCTGGAATCCTCGTCCAGCTTGCTCTCGAACCACTGGATCGCCAGCGACCGTCCGAGCCGTTCCGCGACCGCCTGCGCCAGCAGCACGTCGAAGCCGGCATCCGGCTTGCCGCGGTGGTGCATCGAGAGCGGCGGCCGGTCCTCGTCGAGACAGATCCGCAAGGGATCGTCGGCCGCCACGGCGACCGACGCCATCGTCGACAGAAGCGCGGCAAGGCTCCACGCAACGGACCGGCCCTTCATGGCTTCCTCCGGCTGGAGATGAAGGCCCAGAGATCCCCGATCTGGTCGTCGCTGAGGATGTCGCCCCAGGGCGGCATCCTGTTGTTCTTGCCATTCTTGACGGTGGTGACGAAGCGCGCCTTGTCGTCGGGGAAGACGCGCAGGTCCGGCGTGATGGTGCCGGAGTTCATCAGGTTCGGGCCGTGGCAGTGCGAGCATTTCTCGGCATAGGTCGATTTGCCGTGGTCGATCTGCGCCTGCATGGGATTGCCGGTCGGCTCGTCGGCGGCGCGAACGGTCGCCGCAAGCGCGACCGTCAGCACCAGGGCGGCGGCGAAGATCGCCGCCGTCCTGTGGGACATTTCTCTCAGCATCATGCCGTGGATTACTGCTTCACCGCAAAGACCCACAGCGAGCCGCCGGGCGGCACCTTGGCAAGCCGCTCGTCGCCGGAGAACAGCGAGTAGACGCCGCCATAGCCTGATGTCACCGCGACATATTGCACGCCATCCTGCTGCCAGGTCACCGGCTGGCCCTCGATGCCGGACCCGGTCTGGAATTGCCAGAGCTTCTTGCCGGTGTCGGCGTCGAAGGCTTCGAATTCGCCGGTGAGGGCGCCCGAGAACACGACGCCGCCTGCGGTCGACAGCACGCCCGAGAAGCGCGGAATGTCGCTCGGCGCTTCCCATTTCGACTTGCCGGTCATGGGATCGATCGCCTTGAGGTGACCGCGCGGGCCGTCCCCGAACTCCCAGGGATCGGTCAGGTCCATGCCGAGATACCATTCACCCTGCTTGAAGGTGACGGGCTCGGCCTTGTACTTGCCGCCGAAGTTGAGCGTGTTGGCGTAGGCGAGGCCGGTCTGCGGATTGAACGACATCGGCTCCCAGTTCTTGCCGCCGAGGATCGACGGATAGACCGTCACCTTCTTGCCCTCGCGCGCATCCTTGGCGACGTCGGTCTCGATCGGACGCCCGGTCTTCATGTCGACGCCGGTCGCCCAATTGACCTTCACGTAAGGATTGGCCGCCAGCAGCTTTCCGTTGGTGCGGTCGAGCACGTAGAAGAAGCCGTTGCGGTTGGCATCCATCAGCACCTTGGTCGGCTTGCCCTCGACATTCATGTCGGCGAGGACCATCTCGGCGACGCTGTCATAGTCGAACGGATTGTTGGGCGAGAACTGGTAGTGCCACTTGATCTTGCCGGTCTTGGGATCCATCGCCAGCACGGAGCAGGTGTAGAGGTTGTCGCCGGGACGCACCGCCGAATTGAACGGTCCGGGATTGCCGATGCCCCAATACACGGTGTTCAGCTCCGGATCGTAGGAGCCCGTGATCCAGGTCGAGCCGCCGCCGAGCTTCCAGGTGTCGCCCTTCCAGGTGTCGCCGCCGGGCTCGTCCGGCGAGGGGATCGAATGGGTGCGCCACAGGTGCTTGCCCGTTGCGGGATCCCAGCCGTCGATGAAGCCGCGCGTGCCGAACTCGGCGCCGGAGATGCCGGTGATGACGACGCCGTCGGCGACCAGCGGGGCCACCGTCATCGAATAGCCTTCCTTGATGTCCGCCGCCTTCTGCCGCCACAGCTCCTTGCCGGTCTTGGCGTCGAGCGCGATCACGTTGGCGTCGAGCGTGGTGCGGAACACCTTGCCGTCGAACAGCGCGGCGCCGCGGTTGATGATGCCGCAGCAGACGATGCGCGGCGTCTCGGCGGGATATTCGACCTTGGTCTTCCAGATCTGCTTGCCGGTCTTGGCGTCGACCGCCATGGTCGCATTGTGCGAGGTCACGTAGATCACGCCCTGGTACACCAGCGGCTGCGATTCCTCGCTGCGATCGTCGTTGAAAGAGTAATTCCAGACCGGGACGAGGTTCTTGACGCTGTCCTTGTTGATCTGGTTCAGCGTCGAGAAGCGCTGCAGATTGTAGCCCATCCCATAGTTGAGAACGTTCGATGTATCGGTCGCGCCTTTGACCAGTTGCTCGGTGGTCTGTGCACTTGCACACGTCGATGCAAGCATGACGAGGCTCGCGGCCATCGCAAAGCGTTTCATCCGTTCCTCCCAATATGCGCGCCTTTTGACGCTGCGGGAGCAACACTCCGTCGGAAACCAAAACGCGTCAATACGAAAGTCGTAAGTGTCGTGCCGATATCGTTGGACGCAGCTGGCGGTCACCTTACGGAAACCTGACGGCAGCGGACTCACTTGCGTGGAGACGCTGAAAAAATTCCGCGACGCGAAGCAGCTCCGGGCGGCGGCCCTGCCAGGGTTCCGCGGTTGGCGCGCGCGCAAGTTGCAATTCCGGACTTGAACCGGGGGGCGCTTGTGGGATTTATGTCGTTATGTCCCGCCCGAACCTGGGCTCTTCATCTGGGAGGTCTCGATGATTTCGCGTCGCTCGGTTGCGCTTGCGCTCACCATTGCATTGTTGTCCGGTCCGGCGTGGTCCGCCTCCGGCAACGCAGTCAAGTTGTTCGACACCGACAATGACGGCACGCTCGATCTTGCCGAGGTGAAGAAGGCGGCCGTCGCCACGTTCGCAAAGCTCGATCCCGATCATGACGGCACGCTCGATGCGCGCGAATTGCGCGGCCGGCTGTCGGCGAAAGAGCTCGCCGCCGCAGATCCCGATCGCGACGGGACCCTGACGCTCGACGAATATCTGTCCGTGGTCGAGCAGCGCTTCAACGCAGCCAATCCCGACAAGGACGGAACGCTGGATGCGAAGGAACTGAACTCGCGCGCTGGCCGCGCACTCCTGCGATTGTTGCGGTGATGCCCGTCGATTCGACGCGCGGTGCGCTGCACAAGCCTGCGTCTCATAGCTCGTGTTTGACCAAGAGAGAACTGGCTTTGTCCGAGAGAGAAATGCGGCCGTGAAGAATCGACACTGATGCGCTCGGCAGTCGAATCGAGGCTTGAACTGCACCTGACGCAGCCCTAGGTTTTGCGCCGCGCGATGTCGCGCTCAATACCTTGGGAGACCCCGAATGGCCTGGAAAGCTCCGAAGATCGTGGAAGTGTCGGTGGGCATGGAAATCAACATGTACGCCTGCGCTTCGCGCAAGTAAGACTGACGACCTGCCGCGGCTTCGGCGGTGAACACCGTCGAAGCCGTGGCAGTGTCGGATACGCTTGCGGTCGGATACACCTGCCGTCGGATACGTCCTTGCCCTCGGACACGCTTTGCCCGCTGTGCTTCGCGCTTCGTCACTGATATACTTCTTCATTGATGCGGTGCCACGCCGCGAAGGCTGCAATCCGTTCTCATCAAAATCTCGACTTTGATCGGCGGCAGTGTGTTACGCTGATGCCTGGTCAGCGCAGCTGCCGCATCGATGCGGCGCGCGCGTTCGGGGCACGGGATGCGCGGCGGAGCTTGTCGATTTCGGATGGTCGTTGCGTGTGCGCTCGCGCTGATGCCGGCATGCGCCGGTGCCGAGGAAGGCTTCGATACCGAGCATATCTTCGGCTTCATGATCGGCACCGATGTCGGCAATCCCGGCGAGCGCGAATTCCAGAGCCAGACGACCGGGCGCTTCGGCAAGGGCGGCGGGACCTATCGCGCGCTGGAGAAGGAGGTCGAGATCGAAATCGTGCCGTTGCCGAATTTTCGCATCGAGATCGGCGGCATCGCCAGCCTGCACGACATCACCGGCGTTCCCGATATCGACGACCGCCGCCAGTTCAATTTTCAGGGCGCCTCGCTCGATTTGCGTTATCGCCTGCTCGACCGCGAGCGTGCGCCGTTCGGGCTCACCATCGCCGCCGATCTCCATGGCGACCGGATCGACGAGACCAGCGGAGCGAAAGGGCGGATGTACGGCACCGAGTTCACGCTGGCCTTCGACCGCGAGCTCATCCCGAATTTCGCCATCGGCGCCCTCAACCTGATCTATCAACCGGAATGGGCGCGCTTCGAGGTGGCGGGGGTGTCCGAGAAGAGCTCGACGATCGGAGCGGCGTTCGCCGGCCTGGTGCGGGTGCGGCCCAACATGCTGCTCGGCGGCGAGCTGCGCTATTTCCGGCAATATGAAGGCATCGGCCTCGGCGAGTTCTCCGGCCAGGCCCTGTTCGTCGGCCCGACCGCCTATTTCCAGCTGTCCGAGCGCTCGCGGCTGACCTTGAGCTGGAGCATGCAGGCCTGGGGCCGCCCGGTCGGATCGGGCGGCAATCTCGACCTCGTCAATTTCGAGCGCCACCAGGCCCGCATGGTGTTTGGCATCAATTTCTAGAGTTGGCTCGATTCCTCCTGCCGGATTGAAACTTCCCCCTCCATGGGACGTAGTTTCTTGTGCTAACCTCCATTGTTCCCGTGAGAGGATCCCGGCATGAACCCGATTGACCTGGTGGTGACCGTGTGTGCGGTGCTCTCGCCTGCGACTTGCGAGGAGCAGCACCTGATCTTCAATTATGCAGGGTCGCCCCGCCAATGCGTGATGGCCGCGCCCCCCTATATCGCGCAATGGGTCGGCGATCATCCGAAGTGGCAGGCGGTGCGGTGGCGCTGCGAATATCCGCACCCTAACGACAAGGCGTAACGAAGCTCTCTATTTGGTGCAGTCCTTCAGGTCCTTGTCGGCGATCGAGAACACTGCATCCGCCCTGATCTCGATGTCGCGGACGACGCATTGGCGTCCGTTGGGGTAGCCGACCCTGGCATCGTAGCGGCCCGGCTCCACGCCCGTGATGCGCAGCCGCTCGTCGTGATCAACCTCCTTGTCCTTGTCGTTCAAGCACTGGTTCGGGCCCCAATCGGTCTTGCCGGCCGGTGAGAGCTGGAAGCCGGAGATCGTCTCCGTCGTCAGGTTCCAGAGCCGAATGCCCTTGCCTTTGGTCTGCGCCAGCGCGGCGCCCGGCACCGCCACCAAGAGGAGGCCGATCGCAATCAGCGTACGTCGCATTGGTGAATCTCCATCGACAAGTCGCTCCAGTTGACCACGAGTGTTCATTTCGATTCAAGCTGCAGCGCCGCGAGCTCGGCCCGGATCCTGCCGAGATCGGCTTCGCTGCGCATCGCGCGCGGAATGGCGATCGGCACGTCCTGCACGATACGTGCGGGGCGCGGCGACAGGAAGAACAGGCGGTCGCCGAGCCTGATCGCATCGTCGAGACTGTGGGTGACGAGCAGTGTCATCACCGGACGGCTCGCCACCAGTGTCGCAAGCTCATCGCGCAGGCGGCCGGCGAGCGCGTCGTCGAGCGAGGCGAGGGGCTCGTCGAGCACCAGGAGATCGGGCTCGACCGCGAAGGCGCGGGCGAGCGCGACGCGCCGGGCGAGGCCCAGTGACAGCTCGCCGGGGAAGTGGTCGCGATGGGCCTGAAGCTCCAGGATCCTGAACAGCTCCGACAGCTTGGCGTCAGTCACGTCGGGCGCCACCAATCGCACATTCTGCTCGACCGAACGCCACGGCAACAGCCGCGGCTCCTGGAACACCATGCCGATCCGCGCCTGCGGTGGCCGCGCGATACGGCCTTGAAATTCATGGTCGAGCCCGAGGATGATGCGCAGCATCGTGCTCTTGCCGCAGCCGGACGGGCCGATCAGCACGCCGACCTCGCCCGATGAAAGAGCGAACTTGACCGGCGCCAGCACCTCGTGGGTTTCGCCCGCGGCACTCCTGAACGTCTTGCCTGTGATCTCGACCTCAAGCCGCACGGGGCCGCCACCGTGTTGCACGGGCTTCGAACGGCTGCACCAGCAAGGTTTCGATCACGAACACGACCGCGGCGAAGGTCAGTGAATAGGCCAGCAGCCGCGGCGTGTCGAACAGCTGGAAGGCGACGCCGATCTCGAAGCCGACGCCGTTCGGCCGTCCCAGCAGCTCGGCGACCAGCACGATCTTCCACACCAGCGACAGTCCGGAGCGGGCGGAGGCTGCGATATAGGGCGCAAGCTGCGGCAGCACGACATGGCGGAACGCACGCCAACGCGGCATCGCGAACACGCTCGCCATCTCGTCCAGCGAGCGGTCGAGCGCGCGGGTGCCCTCGCGCAAGGTGACGACCGCGGTCGGCAGCTTGTTGATGGCGATTGCCGCGATCGCCGCGGCCTCGGTCAGACCGGCCCAGATATAGGCCAGCACGATCACGACCAGCGCCGGCAAATTGAGCAGCAGGATCAGCCAGGGATCGCCGAGCTTGTCGGCGAGCCTGACCCGTCCCATCAAATAGCCGATGGCGCTGCCGAGCGACATGGCGAGCACAAAGGCGAGGATCACGCGCGCCAGCGTCGCGCCGAGATGCAGGAACAGCGCGCCGGATGAGGCTTCCGCGATCATGACCTCAAGCACGGCCGGCGGGGAGGGCAGCTTCGCGCCGCCGACGAACAGCGCGGCAATCCACCAGATCACGAGGAACAGGGCGAACGACAGAAGACGCAGCACCTCAATCTCCGGGGACTGCGTGATAGAACGTGCCGGGGTCGAGCTCGGTCGCGGGGCCGACGAGGTCGCGGCCGCCGATCTCGGCCAGCACGCGGTAGAGCACGCGCGCGTCCTGTTCCTCCTCGGCGATGCTTCGGCGCGGAATACCGTCGCGATAGCGCTCGCGATAGGTCTTGAGCAGGGTGGCGTCGCTCGTGCCGGTCAGCGGTGCGATCTTGTCCCAGGCCGTATCCGAGGTTACCAGCAGCTGCTTGGCCTTGCGGGTCATCGCGATGAAGCGCGCCACGGCGTCCTTGTGGCTTGCCGCCCAGCCTTCGTCGAAGACGTAGCCGACCGCGGAGACGGCACCCTTGGCGCCAAGCTTCGGCAAGATCTCCTCGATGCCGGCGAGGCGCCGAAAACCCTTCGCTTCGAGCTGGGCGCAGAAATTCCAGAAATTCAGGCTCGCCTCCATCTCGCCGTCGAGCGCCTTGGCGGCGATCAGAGGCGGGGCGCCATAGGCGATGGTCGCCTCCGACTTCAGGTCGATGCCGTCCTGCTTCATGCGCGCCTGGAGCAGCAGCCAGCTCTTGTCGATCGCCCCGCCGGCGACGGCGAGCTTGCGGCCCTTGAGGTCGGCGAGCGTCTTGATCGGCGAAGCGGCGGGCACCATCACCGCGCCGAGCGCACTGGAATAGGGATAGAAGGTAAGCTTGGCGCCGAGCGCCCGTTCGCGCGACACCCACAGCCAGTCCGACAGGATGATGTCGGCGCTGCCTGCGCGCATCGCGATCTTGCCGGCCTCGGTGCTCGCGAGCTCGGCGACCTCGAGCGTGAGGTCCGCCTCCTTGTCGAGCCCGCTCGCGCGGATCGCGGCCAGCTCCCAGGAGAATGTTCCAGTTTTCTGCACCGCAAGGCGGATCGTATCCGCGGCGCGGCCTGGTGCGGCCCATGTCAGCGCCAGCATCGTCGCGAGCGCCAATGTTCGACCAAGTGCCCTTATCACACCGCGTGCTCTCATCACCTTGTGAGCCGTTTCCCCTGACAGAGTGCTTTTCAGGACAATACGCATAGCATAGCTTCGGCCGCAACCCGCGGGAGGATGCGCATGAAACTGGGCGGACAGCTACGACCGATTGTCGCCGCATTGACTGTGTTGGCGGCGACCGCGTGCGTGGCGCGGGCCGAGGAGGCCAACGACTATCCGACGTCCGCGCGCGCGGAGTACGTCTATGGCTGCATGAAGGCGAATGGTGAGAGCCGGCAGTCGATCGAGCAATGCTCCTGCTCGATCGACGTGGTGGCCTCGATCGTCCCCTATGAGCGCTATGTTACCGCGGAGACCGCGCTGAGCATGTCCCAGGTCCGCGGCAATCTCGGCGTCCAGTTCCGCACCTCCGAGCAGGCGAACACGGCAGTGAATGATTTGCGCCGCGCCCAGGCGGAAGCTGAGGTGAGGTGTTTTTGATTCAGCGCTGCGGCGTGTCACCCTCCCCTGGAGGGGGAGGGTCGATCGCGCGCAGCGCGAGCGGGGTGGGGTGATCTCTCCACTCGGGCACTGTTGGCTGCGGAGAGACCGTCACCCCACCCCGTCTCACATTTCGCTACGTTCCATGTGAGCCGACCCTCCCCCTCCAGGGGAGGGTGTTCTGGCCTCACGTCCCCGGCTTCTCGACATCCCACTCGTTGCGGAACACGTGCCCCTCCGTGTCCTTCGCTTCCGCGCGGAAACGCCTGGCGCCGTTCGACACATAGGTGAAGCGCAGATTGGGATCTTCCGAGATCGAGATGCCGCCTTCCATCGACAGCACGGGGCTGTCGTCCTGAGTGAGCTTCAGCTGGTTGACGAAGAAGGCGGGAATATAGAGCTGGGTGACCTGGTCCATCTGCAGGCCGGAATTGTTGGGATGACCGATCATGATCTGCGCTTCGCGGATGCGGCTCGCGGGCGCTTCCTCGCGCGCGAACTGCCGGTAGCGCATCTGGCCGAGCCGGTTGTTGGCCTCCTCGGCGTTCTTGCCTGCCGGCGCGGAGCAGCCGCCCGAGGCCTTCACATAGACTTTCGAGACATAGAGCTGACCGTCGCTGAGCTCGGCCACCGCATGCACGTCGGTGTAATTGTTGACGCGGACGCGCGTCGAGATCTCGGTGACATTGGCGTCCGGACCGAGCTCGAACTTCGCCGCCATCGGAGCCGGGTTGCGGTCGATCACCAGCGTGATCGAACGGATCCGGCGGCTGTCTGCGGGTGACAGCTTGCTGCGCAGGGTGACCGGCACGATCGCCGCGTCCTCTGCGCGATATGGCATCTCGATGCCGATGACGGCGCTGCCATCATTCATCGGACGATTATTGAAGATGTCCTGCACCAGGCCCGGCCAGGGATCGTAAGCCTCTTCAGCCCGCGCGGGCACGGCGAAGGCGATGCCGAGCAGGGCGACGATCAAGGGCAGGCGGCGTGTCCATCCCGTCATGGCTATGGTTCCCGGCGTCAGCGAAGCTGATCTCATGCAGATGATAGCGCGCCCGCTACTCCCATTCAATTTCCGAGAATGCTGCAGTTGCGTTCCGGGCGTTGTAATCGCCGAACAGCTCCCAGCGTGGCTTTTCCTCAGCGGCCGCCTTGTCGGCGGCAGCCCGGATCGGCTCGCCGCGCTTGTTCAGGGCGCGCACGTCGGACAGCAGCGTTGACAGGTAGCGCCGTTCATCGCTCAAGGCGGCAGGCCAGTCGCTCACGGGCCCGTGACCGGGAACGACGCGCTGCGCCGGGATGGTTTCCAACTCCTTCAATGTGCTGAGCCAGCCGCGGATGCTGCCGTCCATGACTGGAATGTGGCGCAGAAAGACGAGGTCGCCCGCGAACAGGGTCTTGGTCGTCTCGTCGTACACGGTCACATCGTTGTCGCTGTGTCCGGCGCGCCAGGCGCGCAAGACGAGGCGGCGCGAGCCGAGATCAAGCGTCATCGTGTCGGAAATCAGCAGGGTCGGAGGTATGATCTTCACCGGGTCGATCAACGCGCTGCCCATGATGCGGCGAAAATTGTCCAGATAGTAGGGGCCGCGGGTCGCGAGTGCCTGCGGCAGCTTGCTGTGGCCGACAAAGGTGGTGTCCGGGGCGGCGAAGGCCGCATTGCCGAACACATGGTCGGGGTGGCCGTGAGTGTTGATGACATAGCGGATCGGCTTCGTGGTGTGGGCTCGCACGGCCGCCAGCAGGGCCTTGCCTTCGCGCAAGCTGCCGCCGGTGTCGATGACGGCGACGGCTTCCTCGCCCACGATGAAGCTGACATTGGCAATGTCGCCCTCGTTCTCGCGGCTCATCAGCGCAATGGTCCCGGAGTGTACGAAGATTCCCGGTGCGACTTCGCTCACAGGCAATTCGGCCGCCCCGGCCCGTGCTAGCGTTGCTGTCCCCAGCAGGGACAAGGCTGCGATCACTCGAGCGATGCGAGACACTTTTCCGCCTCAGTTCAAAGGATTGGCCGCATTGCACTGCAACAACGCGAAATCAGCCAAAGTCGGGCAAGGCAATGCCTGCAAGACCAGACATGCAAGACATGGCACCTCATGTGTTGCATGGATAGCATTCAAACAAAACGAGGAGGAAGCGCGATGACGGAGGCCGGACGACATCGTCGCTGGTTGTGTTCCCTGTGGGTCCTGGTTGCGTCCTGTGCGCTCGGGGACGTCGCCATGGCGCAGACCAAGGACAGCGGCGACCTCTCGTTCGAGCTGGTCGACCCGAACGTGCTGCGTGTCTGTGCCGATCCGCGCAATCTTCCGTTCTCGAACGAGAAGGGCGAGGGCTTCGAGAACAAGCTCGCCGAGTTCTTTGCCGACAAGCTCAAGAAGAAGCTCGACTACGTCTTCTTCCCGCAGGCCACCGGCTTCGTGCGCATGACGCTCGGCGCGCATCGCTGCGACGTCATCATGGGTTTCCCGCAGGGCGACGATCTCGTGCAGGGCACCAATCCCTATTACCGCACGAGCTATGCGCTGGTGGCGAAAGCCGGCAGCGGGCTCGAGGAGGTCGACACGCTCGAAGATCCGAAGTTGAAGGGCAAGCATGTCGGCATCGTCGCCGGCACGCCGCCGGCGACCAACATGGCGTTGGCCGGCCTGATGGGCGACGCAAAGCCCTATCCGCTGATGATCGACACCCGCTACGACAATTCGGCGCAGGCCATGATCGACGATCTCACAGCCGGCAAGATCGATGCCGGCGTGCTGTGGGGGCCGATGGCCGGGTTCTATGCCAAGAAGGCCGGCTCGCTGCATGTCACGCCGCTGGTGAAGGAAACCTCAGGGCCCAAACTGGTCTATCGCATCGGCATGGGCGTACGTCCCGCCGACCAGAACTGGAAGAGGCAGCTCAACAAGCTGATCCAGGAGAACCAGGGCGAGATCAACAAGATCCTGCTCGACTTCGGCGTCCCGCTGCTCGACGAGAGCGACAAGCCGCTCGGCGCGGAGACGGCCAAGAAGTCGCAATGAGGCGGCGCCTTGCCGCTGTGCTCGTCGCTGCCGCGTTCGCGGTGCCGGCATTCGCGCAGCAGCAGGAGCCGTTCGAGCCCGAAGGTTATCGCACCGACAATTACCGCGCGCCGGTGCCGGCGACGCTCGCTGGCGCGCGCGTCCTCTCCACCGCCGAAGCCGAAGCGATCTGGCGCGCGAAGAGCGGCGCCTTCGTCGATGTGCTGCCGCGCCCCCCGAAGCCGAAGAACCTGCCCGCAGGCACGGTGTGGCGCGATGCGCCGCGCAGGAACATCCCGGGCAGCATCTGGCTGCCGGATACCGGCTACGCCACTCTGCCGCCGGCCATGGAGGATTATTTCCAGCGCGGGCTCGCCCGTGTCTCGGGCGGCGATAAGGCCGCGCTGCTGGTGATCTATTGCCTCGCCGACTGCTGGATGTCCTGGAACGCCGCCAAGCGCGCGTTGGCCTATGGCTATTCCAACATCGCCTGGTACCCCGACGGCACCGACGGCTGGGAGCGCGCCAAGCTGCCGACGGAAGAGGTGCAGCCGGAAACGCGGCCGGGGCAGTAAGCGCCTCGATGGGCTGCGCAGCTACGGTCTCGGACGGAGGCGCAGCTCTCTCCGCGTCATTGCGAGCGCAGTCTCGCGTAAGTCAACTGGATGCACGCGCGGCGAGATACCTCTCCCCCATAAAGCGGGGAGAGGTGACATCCGGCCTACTGCTTCTGCAACTTCGTCAGCGTGCCCGTGCCGTTATTGTCGGTCGCAGAATAGTTCACCCTGTCGCCGGCATGAACGGCGTCCAGCATCGCGGCGTCCTTGGTCTTGTACTCCTGGAGGGCGCCGGCGCCACCGGCACTGCCGCCGACCGTACCCTTCTGCGTCTGCTGGATCGAGATGGTGCCGTTGAGCCGGTCGATCCGCATGACCATACCAGTCAGGTCGTCAGCAAAAGCGCTGGTTGCGAGCATGCCGAGGGCTGCAGCGCCCGCAAAGATAGATCTGGTGGTTCCCATCGAGGCCTCCCGACGTCTTGGAGTTCACTTCGACAAGCCATCCTAGAACGATTTGGTTCCGGCCGATAGCGTCGCAAAAGGTTAACCGGGCCGATCCGGGAACCTGACGGGAGCCGTCGGCGAGACCAACGCTATTCCATCTCCTGCTGGATCACGCGGCCGAGCGCGAACAGGCGTTGGTCGATCGTGGTGGGAACCTCGCAGACGAACCGCACCACCTTGTTGCGATCCTCGAATATGCGGGTCTTCCAGATCAGCTCGTTGCCGAGCGCCTCGACCCTGGCCTCGTCACGCGGCGTCGCACCCTGAAGCGCCTGGAGCTGAATTGTCTCCTCGCGGATCTTGTCGGCGGCTTCGCGCTGCTTGCGGCTGACCCGTTCGAGCCCGTTCATGACCTGGGAACGCTGGGCGTTGAGCGTGTCGAACAGGCCGGCGAACAGCAATTTTGCGTTGGTGGTCTTGTCGGTGGAGGAGGCCAGGAAATCCTTCACCGACTTTTCGGCCTCGTCTATCGACGTCTTGCGTGCCGACAATTTTGCCACCAGCGCGGTGATCTTCGCATCGTTCTTCCATTGGGTCTCGGCGTCGTCGAGCGCAGGACCGGCCCACACCGCGGCGAGCGAAATCTCCGGCACCTTGGCTTGCGTGCAGGGCCAGTTGGGATAGCGCGGATCGGCCGCGCGGGCGGCCGTGCCCGACAGCGCGAGCGCCACAACGGCCATCACCAGAACCTTCATCCTTCGCCTCCTGCCGGCCCCCGTCGCGCCAGCCCGCGCGAGGGATCATAGGCCCAAATCGCGCCGATCATGAAGACGATTGTGCAGCTTGCGACCACCGCCAGCGAGATCCAGTTGATCTGCCCGTAGAGTGCAAAACGGATCAGCTCGACCGCGTGGGTGAACGGATTGGCCTCGCAGAGATAGTAGAGATAAGGGCTGCCCTCCTGTACCCGCCAGAGCGGATAGAGTGCGGACGAGGCGAAGAACATCGGGAAGATGACGAAGTTCATGACGCCGGCGAAGTTTTCCAGCTGCTTGATGCCGGAGGAGATCAGCATGCCGAGCGAGCCCAGCATCAGCCCGGACAGGATCAGCGCCGGTAGCACGGTGAGATAGCCCGACGGCGGCGGGGTGATGTCCCAGAACCAGGCGATCAGCAGGAACGCATAGACCTGGAGCAGGGACACCGCGGTGCCCGCCAGCAGCTTGCAGAACAGCAGGAAGCCGCGCGGCAGCGGGCTCACCAAGAGCGTACGCATGTTGCCCATCTCGCGGTCGTAGACCATCGAGAGCGAGGACTGCATGCCGTTGAACAGCTGGATCATCGCCATCAGTCCGGGCGCGATATAGACCTCGTAGAGGATGTAGGTCTCGTAGGGCGGGATGATCGAGATGCCGAGCACCTGACGGAAGCCGGCGGCGAAGATGAACAGCCACACCAGCGGCCGCACCAGCGCCGAGACGAACCGCTCACGCTGATGCAGGAAGCGCAGGCCCTCGCGCCAGACGATGCCGGTGAGGCAGGTCATGTACTCAGTGAATGAGAAGCCGCGCGGCACCTCGCGCGTGGTGATGCTGCTCATGCGCCGCCTCCCGGCATGGTTTGCGCGCCGGTGAGGCGCATGAAGGCGGTGTTGACGTCCTGCGCGCCTGCTTCGGTGACGACCCGGCTCATCGGCCCCTGCGCCAGCACCTGGCCCTGATGCAGCACCACGAGGTCGTCACTGGGCGTGATCTCGTCGAACAGATGCGTCGCCCAGAGCACGCCGATGCCTTGCTCGGTCACGAGCTGGCGGACCTGGCTGATGATGTCGGCGCGCGCCTTGACGTCGAGCCCGACGGTCGGCTCGTCGAGCAGCAGCAGTCGCGGCCGGTGCAGCAGTGCGCGGGCGATCTCCAGCCGCCGCATCTGGCCGCCCGAGAGATCGCGCACCTTGCTGCCGGCGCGGTCGGAAAGCCCGATGCGGCCGAGCAGCTCGGCGCTGCGCGTAGCGGCCTCACGGCGGCTGATGCCGTGCAGGGCGGCGTGATAGAGCAGGTTCTGCGTCAGCGACAGGTCGAGATCGAGCGTGCGCGGCTGGAACACGACTCCGAGCAGCCGCAGCGCCTCGCCGGGCCTCTTGCTGACGTCATGGCCGAAAATGCCGACCCGGCCGGTCTGGATGCCGAACAGGCGCGTGATGAGCGAGAACAGCGTGCTCTTGCCGGCGCCGTTGAGGCCGAGCAGGGCGGTGAAGCTTGCCGGCTGCACATTGAAAGAGACGTCGATCAACGCCCGGCGCGATCCGTAAGAATGACTGACGCCGTCGATCGATAGCGCCGGCACTGCGGCCGGATCGGGTCTCGGCACCTCGCGCGGGTCGGGGATCGGAGCAGGACTGGTCATGGCGCGATCGCGATGCCCCAGGGCAATTCGCCAACCTGGATGGTCTTGATCACCTTTTGCGCGGCGACATCGATCACCGAGACGTCGTTCGAGACCCCGTTGGTGGTCAGCAGATATTTTTCATCCGGCGTGAACGCCATGTGCCAGACCCGCTGCCCGACCAGCAGATATTTCGTCACCTTGCGCGAGGCGACATCGACGACGGCAATGCGGTTGGCCGGCCCGAGCGCGACGAAGGCGGTCTTGTCGTCCTTGGTCATGCCGATGCCGACAGGCTGGATCGCCTCTTTCCGCAGGCCCGGGATCTCGAAATTGACCTTGCCGATGACCTCGTGCTTTCCGGGATCGATGATCGAGACGGTGCCTCCGATCTCGGAGGAGACCCACACTTCGGAAGCATCGTGCTTGAACTCGGCAAAGCGCGGCCGGGCGTCGACCAGCACGTTGGCGACGATCTGGCGCGACGACGTGTCGATGAAATGCGCCATGTTGGTCGTTTCCGACGTGTTGATCAGCGTCTTGCCGTCGGGGCTGATGGTCATGCCCTCGGGCTCGACGCCGACCTGGATGTCGCCGAGCCGGGCGCGCTTCTCAAGGTCGATCACGGTGACCGTATTGTCGTTCTCGTTGGCGACATAGAGAATTTTTCCCGCCGCATCCTGGGCGAACAGCTCGGGGTCGGGGCCGGAGGGCAGGCTGTCCACCACTCCTTGCGTCTTCGCGTCGATCATCTGGATGGTGTCGTCGTCGCCGACCGCGACCATCACGAACTTGCCGTCGCGCGTGAAGTCGATGCCGCGCGGGCGCTGGCCGACCTTGATGGTCTTGGTCACCGTCCAGCTGTCGGTGTCGATCACCGACACCGTATTGCTCTTCTCGTTCGAGACATAGGCGATGAACGCGTGCGCGGGCGCAGCCGCGAGCGCCAGCCCGGAGAGAAGCCCCACACGCCACATGCGCAACATCTGCGTCCTCACTTCAGCTTGCATTTGCTCTCCGGACGATCATAGCCGAGCGTGTCGAGCTCGGAGACCTGGTGCAGAAATCCCTCCTGCGGCGACACCGACACCACCATGCGGCCGTCGACCAGGAGGATCGGCTGGCGCAGCTGGAGATTCCAGTCGCGCAGGGTCAGCCGCGTGCCCTTGAAGGCGGCGACCGAGAAGTCCGGGCCCTTGATGAAGTCCGTCACCTTCTTGACGTCGCCGGAATTGGTGCGCGACGTGGCCTCGCCGATCATGCGTGCGGCGGTCCATGCCTGCATGTCGAGCGCGGTCATGCGCCGTGAATTGAGCTTCATGAAGCGGTTCTGCATCTGGATCGCGCCCCATTGGTCCTGCGCCGCATCCCAGCTCCGCGGCACGAGCCCGGCCGAGCCGGCCACGGGCCGGGGGTCCCAGGTGCGATAGGGCAAATAGCCGCCGAACACCTCGCTCTCGTCGGCGGCAACCAGCACGTCGTAAGCCGGCGCGCCTTGCGTGAACACCGGCATCTGGCGCTGGATCAGCGTCACGCCGCTATCGGTACGGCGGGCGCCGCCCTTGTCCTCGAAAGTCTTCTCCTGCACGATCTTGGCGCCGAACCGCGCGGCGGTGCGCCGGAGTGCGTCCGCAAACAGTCTGTCCTCGTCGTGCGAGCCGACCACCAGCAGCCAGCGCGACCACTTTTTCCACACCAGATACTGGCCGAGCGCATCGGCCAGCATCGCGCGCGTCGGCGCGGTGTGGATGACGTTGGCGCGGCAATCGGCCTCGCGCAGCCGCTCGTCGATCGCTCCCGCATTGAACAGCAGCGTGCCGCGCTCGCGCAAGGCGTCCGAGACTTTCAGCAGCGCATCGGCGGGCAGGTCGGTGATGATGAAGCTGTTCTTCTCCGCGAGCGCGGTCGCGGCCTGGACGACGTCCTCACCCTCCCTGATGCGGCGCTCTTCCAGCACGAAGCGCTGGCCCAGGAATCTTCCGGTGGTGTTGTTGTCCTCGATGGCGAGCCGCGCGCCGGCGACGCCGTCATTCTCGGCCGGTTGCTCGACCAGCGACAGCGTCGATCGGGTGCCGGCGACGCCGAGATAGCCGACGCCGATCAGGGCTGGCTCCGCCGCGAGCGCGCTCGTCGCAGCAAGACCGAAGCCGATCAGACCGGCCAACCATCGGATCATGTTTCCTCCGAGCGATCCCCCCGGCTTGACCGCAGGTGGAGAATTGTCTCTGCTTCAAGCATGACCAATTTGTCAGGGCATGCAACCCCGCATTTCGTCCCCGCGAGCGACAGAGGCGGAATCACGATCATGCGAGCATTGATGGTGATCGCCGCTTTGCTGTTGACGCCGTCGCTCGCGCGCGCCGATCCGCCGAAGCTCGCCGTGTTCGATTTCGAGCTGATCGATACCAGCCTGCCGGGCGAGTTCTACGGCTCCCGGCCCGAAGAGGCGCGGCTCGTGCTCATCAGCGAGCAGCTGCGCAAGGAACTGATGGAGTCCGGCAAGTTCCAGGTGCTCGACATCGCGCCGGTCAGGGACGCGGCCCGCCGCGCCAACCTGCAGGCCTGCGGCGGCTGCGATCTCAAGCTCGCCGAACAGCTCGGCGCCGAGCTCGAGATCACCGGCATGGTGCAGAAGGTCTCGAACCTGATCATCAACCTCAACATCTATCTGCGCGATGTGAAGACCGGCGCCATGATCATGGCCGCGAGCGCCGACATGCGCGGCAACACGGATGAAGCCTGGACCCGCACGATGAGCTATCTGATCCGCAACCGCTTGCTGGCGCCGAATTACGGCAGGCGGGAGTAGGGCACTCTGCCCTCCCCTGGAGGGGCAGGGGAATCGCATGTGGTTTTGAGGGTGGTATTGCGCGGTCCAGCGATATGGATTCTGAAGAGGACTCC
>NZ_LFJB01000056.1:0-70412 GCF_006658625.1 Bradyrhizobium sp. UNPF46 | reverse complement strand
GACACCGGTTCGCGTGAAGAAAACGCGTCAAAACAAGAATCTAGAGCTTCGGTTCTGATTCAATCAGAACCGAAAATGCTCTAGCCCAAGAGCTCAGCTCGCGCCAAACGCCTTGAAGGTGATGATGGTGAGGGTGTCCTGGATGCCCGGCAGTACCTGCACCTTCTCGTTGACGAAATGGCCGATGTCGGTGTCCTTGTCGACGTAGAACTTCACGAGGAGGTCGTATTGGCCGGCCGTGGAGTAGATCTCGGACGCGATCTCGGCTTCGGCAAGCGCATTGGCGACCGTGTAGGACTGGCCGAGCTTGCATTTGATCTGGACGAAAAAAGGAACCATCGCGGGCACTCCAAGAGCATATCTGGCGGCCAATAGGCCAAAACCGGCAGGATTTAGCAAGCACACTTGCCGGGTTTCAAGACGCCACGGTCGTGGCCGCGAACGCCTCTCTGAGCCGCTGGGCGAGCTCGATCTTGCGATAGGGCTTGGTCAGAACGATCGCCTGCGCATGCGCCTGGCCCTGCTCGACCAGGGTCTCCAGCGCGTAGCCCGAGGTGAACAGGACCGGCAGGGAGGGGCGAATCCGCCGCGCCTGGTCGGCGAGGTCCCAGCCGCTCATGCCGCCGGGCATCACGATGTCGGTGAACAGCATGTCGATGCTGGGGTCGGTGCGCAGCTGCTGCAGGGCCTCCTTGCCGTTGACCGCGGCAACGACGCGATATCCCAGGGCTTCCACCCTGCGGATGGCGGAGGAGCGAACGAACGGGTCGTCCTCGGCGATCAGGATCGTCTCGTATCCGCGCGGCGCCGCGTCCTCGCTATCGGAAAGCTCGCCCTGTGATGACCCGGCATCCGCGCGCGGCAGGTAGAGCCGGACCGTCGTGCCGAGCCCTGCCTCGCTGTAGATCGTGACGTGGCCGTTCGATTGCTTGGCGAAGCCATAGACCATGCTGAGGCCGAGCCCGGAGCCCTTGCCGACCTCCTTGGTGGTGAAGAACGGCTCGAAGGCGCGCCGGGCGACCTCCGGCGTCATGCCTTCGCCGTCATCGGTGATCGAGATCAACGCGTAGGCTCCGGCTGCGACTTCGGGATGAAGGACGCGATAGTCCTCATCGAGCGTGGTCAATTCCGTGCTCAGGGTCAGGTGACCTCCGGCCGGCATGGCATCCTGGGCGTTGAGCGCAAGGTTCAGCACGGCGGATTCGAGCTGGGCGCGGTCGGCGAAGGCCTGGATGGTGCCGAGCCCGGAGCTCGTCTTGATCTCGATGTCCTCGCGCAAGGTGCGCTTGAGCAGCTTGAACATGGATTCGAGCAGGCTCCGGCAATCGATCGTCTGCGGCTGCAGCAATTGACGGCGACTGAATGCGAGCAGGCGCTGCGTCAGCTCGGCGCCTCGTTCTCCCGATTGGGCGATGTCGTCGGCAAAGCGCCGCAGGTCGGGCCTCGCCTTCAGCTGCTCGCTCAGATGCTCGGCATTGCCGATGATGACGGTGAGCAGGTTGTTGAAGTCGTGAGCGATGCCGCCGGAGAGCTGGCCGACCGTCTCCATCTTCTGCGCCTGCTGAAGCTGCTGCTCGGTCAGCTTGCGCGCGGTCAGGTCGTGGACGATGCCGACGAAGATCAATTCGCCGTCCTGCCGCGCCTGGCCGACCGACAGCTCCATCGGAAAGGTCGATCCGTCCTTGCGCAGGCCGGTGGCCTCGCCGGCGGTCGCGAATTGCCTCCCCTGACCGTCTGGCGCGGCGCTCGCCTCGGGCATCAGCATCCGGACGTTCCGGCCCATCACCTCGTCGGCCGAGTAGCCGAACAGGCGCGCGCAGGCCGGATTGAACAGCAGGATGCGGTCCTGCGCGTCGAACAGGATGACGCCGTCGACCGCGGTCTCGACGATGGCCGTGAGGCGCGCCATGCTGTCGCGCATCGCACGCTGCGCGTCGCTGACCTGCTGGAGCAGCAGCGTGGCGTCCCGGCTCTTGATCTCCTCTTCCTCGAGCGCGGCCTGGACCTGCCGCAGCTCGAACGGCGAGGGGATCGTCAGGATCTTCGGCAACAGCGGCCAGAGCGCGCCCGCCGTCATTACGGACGCCACCGCGGTCGCCGCCTTGACGATGCCCTCGATGCCGTAGACCGGCACCCAGAGCGTGTAGATGGACAGCACATGGGTGAGGCCGCACGCCATGATGAAGATCGCGAAGGCCCAATAGACCCAGCCGAATTTGAGATCGCGCCGCTTGGTGACGAGGATCGCGAGCGCAAACGGGATCGAGAAATAGGCGGCGGCGATGCAGGCGTCGGATACGACGTGAAGCCAGATCAGTTCGGGCTCCCACAACAGGCAGATGCCGTGCGGAGAGAGCATGGACGAGTCGAGGAGACGTTCAAAGAAGGCCCACATCATTCCACCCCAGGATTCCATGTCAGGCAGCTTGCGGGCCGGGGCGGCCCGCGACGTCGGTGTCGCCGGACAGTTCCACCACTGACGTCTCGCGCATCGGCGAAGCAGGTTCGCGATTATACCAAGGGTTCGGCGTGGTTGCATTTTCATGCCCGCACCCTTGGGGTACGGAGGCCGTGCTCTGCCCGCCCGACCCGCGGGAACACGCGGGTGTCGCGAATCACGGCCCGTCGCGGCTCGGCAGCGCTTGCTGGAGTTTCACGGTCGCGCTAGGACGGGCCATGGCGTCCCAATCCAGCAAATGTGCCCGTCGATGACGACCCCGGTCGCACTCACCATCGCCGGTTCCGACTCGAGCGGCGGCGCCGGCATCCAGGCCGACCTGAAGACCTTTGCCGCGCTCGGCGTCTATGGCGCGTCCGCCATCACGGCCTTGACCGCGCAGAACACGCGTGGCGTCACCGGCATCCACGCCGTGCCGGCGGATTTCGTCACCGCGCAGATCGATGCGGTGTTCTCCGATCTCGACGTCGGGGCCGTGAAGATCGGCATGGTGGCCCAGGTCGCCAGCATCGATGCGATTGCGGCGGCGCTGACGCGCTGGAACCCGCGGCACATCGTGCTCGACCCCGTCATGGTCGCAACCTCCGGCGACCGCCTGCTGGCATCCGAGGCCGTCGACGCCCTGCGCACCAGGTTGATGCCGCTGGCCTCGGTGATCACACCGAACTTGCCGGAGGCCGCGGCGCTGCTCGACGAGAACGTCGCGGCAAGCGAGGCGGAGATCGAGAGCCGGGGACGGCGCCTGCTGGCGCTGGGCTGCCGGGCGGTCCTGATCAAGGGCGGGCACGGCGAGGGCGCCGAGAGCACCGACTATCTCGTCGATGCCGACAGCACGCTCGCGCTCACCGCGCCTCGCGTCGCCACGCGCAACACCCATGGCACCGGCTGCTCGCTCTCCTCGGCGGTGGCCGCGGGCCTCGCCAAGGGCGAGGATCTCGAAACCGCCGTGCGCAAGGCCAAGGCCTGGATCAGCGCGGCGATCGGCGCCGCCGACCGCTTCAGCGTCGGTCACGGCCACGGGCCGATCCACCATTTCCACAAATTCTACTGACGCGGGCTTGCCCCTGAACGCGCGCCTCGTCCTTCGAGACGACCGCTACGCGGTCTCCTCAGGATGAGGCTAAGCAGCACTGTGCCCGTTGAAACTAGGGCCGCACACTCGGCCTCATCCTGAGGGCCCGCCAACGGCGGGCGTCTCGAAGGATGTGCCGCGGGCAGATTGCCTCGGAAACGAACAGGGGCCCGGCGCTCCCGCGGCACCATGTCGCCTGATTGTCGCATGCGGCTGATATTCGCGGGGAGGGCGAGGCGAAGTTTGATTCGTATCTGAAGGTGCCTCAAAAGTTCAATCGGTCATCCCCCTGTCACGGGACATTGTTACAGGCTGGCGCGCATGGGAAGTTACGATGTGAGTGACGAGAGCCCGGAACGGCGCTTTCGCACGTTGTTCATCTCCGACGTTCATCTCGGAGCCCGCGGTTCTCAAGCCGATCTTCTGCTCGACTTCCTGCGCTACCACGACGCCGACACGATCTATCTGGTCGGCGACATCGTCGATGGCTGGGCCCTGAAATCGAGCTGGCACTGGCCGCAATCCCACAACGACCTCGTGCAGAAGCTCTTGCGCAAGGCGCGCAAGGGCGCCAAGGTCATCTACATCCCCGGCAATCACGACGAGTTCCTGCGCAACTATTACGGCACGCATTTCGGCGGCATCGACGTCGTCGAAAACACCGTCCACACCGGCGCGGACGGCAAGCGCTATCTCGTCATCCACGGCGACATCTTCGATCTCGTGGTGCAGAACGCGCGCTGGCTCGCCCATCTCGGCGACAAGGCCTACGACTTCGCGATCCAGATGAACCGCTTCGTCAACTTCTTCCGACGTATGTTCAAGGTGCCCTATTGGTCGCTGTCGCAATGGGCCAAGCAGAAGGTCAAGAACGCCGTCAACTATATCGGCGCGTTCGAGCAGGCGCTGGCCGCCGAGGCGCGCCGTCACGACGCCGACGGCGTGATCTGCGGCCACATCCACTACGCCGTGATCCGCGACGAGGGCGGCATCCGCTACATGAATTGCGGCGACTGGGTCGAGAGCTGCACGGCGCTCGTCGAGCACGACGACGGTCATTTCGAGATCATCACCTGGGCGGATCATCTGCAGAAGCCGGCAGCCGTCCCGCAGGTTGCAGCCAGAGCTGCATAACAGAGGCCGCCTGATGCGCATCCTGGTCGCGACCGACGCCTGGCACCCGCAAGTCAACGGTGTGGTTCGGACGCTGACCAAGCTTGCAGAGGCTGCCGAAGGGCTCGGCGTTGTGTTCACGTTCCTCACGCCGCAATCGTTCCGCACCTTCGCAATGCCGAGCTATCGCGACGTGCGCCTGGCGATGCCCCGCCCGGCCCGGATCGCGAAGCTGATCGAGGAGGCGCGGCCCGACAGTATCCACATCGCGACCGAAGGGCCGATCGGCCTGATGGTCCGCCGCTATTGCCGCCAGCGCAAGCTGCCGTTCACGACCAGCTTCCACACCCGCTTCCCGGAATATGTCCGCGCTCGCGTGCCGGTGCCGGGCTCGCTGATCTGGCGGGCGCTGCGCAGATTCCATGCGCCCAGCCGTGCCGTGATGGCGGCAACGCAGGCGCTCGCGCGCGAGCTGACCGAGCGCGGCTTTGACAATGTGCTGCTGTGGCCCCGTGGCGTCGATACCGGCCTGTTCCATCCGCGCGCCGTCGATCTCTGCCTGCCGGCACCGGTGTTCCTGTCGGTCGGCCGCGTCGCGGTGGAGAAGAACCTCGAGGCCTTCCTCGACCTCGACCTGCCCGGCACCAAGGTGATCGTCGGCGACGGCCCGGCACGCGCCGCGCTGGAAGAGGCCTATCCCGACGCGATCTTCCTGGGCGAAAAGCACGGTGAGGAACTGGCGGACATCTACGCGGCCGCTGACGTCTTCGTCTTCCCGAGCAAGACCGACACTTTTGGCCTCGTTCTATTGGAAGCACTCGCCAGCGGCCTGCCGGTGGCGGCCTTCCCGGTGAAGGGTCCGCGCGACGTGATCGGCGATGCCCCGGTCGGCGCGCTCGATCACGATCTGCGCAATGCCTGCTTCACGGCGCTCGGCGTCTCCCGGCAGGATTGCGTCGAATTCGCCGCCAACTACACTTGGGAGGCCTCGGCGCGGGTCTTCATCGACAGCATTTTGGCGGTCGGCGCGGTGCTGCCGGGTCGAAACGGCGCGGAACAGCCCCGCTTCGTGGCCTAGAGCTATCTCGATCCGATGGATCGAAATAGCTCCAGATTCTTATTTTGACGCGTTTTCTTCACGCGAACCGGCGTCGATTTCGCTTGAAAACGCCTTGGGCGACAATCCTCGCGCGGAGATGCCTTGCCCGGGCCTCATCGGCCGCGATAACATCAGCCATGACCGAACAGCTCCTCCCGATCGGCCCCGCCGATATCGACGCCGCAGCGCGCGTGATCGCGCCCTACGCCATCCGCACCCCGCTGCTGTCGTTTCCCGTGCTCAACGAGCGCGTCGGTGCGAAGGTGTTTCTGAAGCCGGAGATGCTCCAGCGTACCGGCTCCTTCAAGTTCCGCGGCGCCTTCAACAAGGTGTTCTCGATCCCGCAGGACAAGCGCGCCGGCGGCGTGGTCGCGTTTTCCTCCGGCAACCATGCGCAAGGCGTGGCGGCGGCGGCAAAGATCCTCGACATGCAGGCGACCATCGTGATGCCCGCGGATGCGCCGCTGTCCAAGCGCGAGCGCACCAAATCCTACGGCGCCGAGGTCGTGCTCTATGATCGCGACAAGGACGATCGCGAGGCCATCTCGCGAGGCATCGCCGAGAAGCGCGGCGCGACGCTGGTGAGGCCCTATGACGATCCGTTCGTGATCGCAGGGCAGGGCACCGCCGGGCGCGAGATCGCGGAGGACATGGCGGGCCTTGGCCTCAGCCCCGACATCGTGGTGGCGCCGGCTTCCGGCGGCGGCCTGATCGCGGGCGTCGCGACGGCCGTCAAAGCGCGCTATCCGCTGGCCGAAATCGTGGTGGCCGAGCCCGAAGCTTTCGACGATCACGGCCTTTCGCTGACCGCGGGCCATCGCGAGCCGCATGGGCCTGCGGGCCGCACCATCTGCGATGCGCTGATGGCTCTGATCCCCGGCGAGATGACCTTTGCGATCAACAGCAAGCTGCTGGCGCGCGGCGTCACGGCCTCGGACAAGGAAGTCGGCGCCGCCGTCGCCTTTGCCTATCGCGAGCTGAAGCTCGTGGTCGAGCCGGGCGGCGCGGTCGGGCTCGCCGCGCTGCTCGCGGGCCGCCTCGATGTCGCCGGCAAGAACGTCGTCATCGTGCTCTCCGGCGGCAATGTCGATGCGGATCTGTTCGCCGAGCTGGTCGCCTGACGGCGATCAGTGCTCGACATAGACCATGCCGAGCGCGCCGTAGGGGTCGCTGACGATGGTCTCCACCGTCACCGTCGCCTGGAAAGCAACCAGGGACGGCGCCAGCGTCGCCAGCACGAATGCCTGGCTGTTGGTGTCGCCGACGGCCACCGGCGGCCTGAAGGCGTGAAAGCTGTCGGCCCAGGCGCCACGTTCGCTTGCGCCAGAGCTTGGCTGGCCCGGCAGCTTTGGAGGAACCATCAGGCCGATACCGTCAATGCCGAGATCCGGGTCCTGTGAGGCCGCGAAGATGTAGGGCACGATGACGTCCGTCGCGCCTGGAATGGCGACGAAGCCGTCATTGGCGCCGAAGGCACCAGTGATGACGTCGCCACTGTCGACGGAGTCGAACTTGGCGATCGTGGTCTCGATCAGCGGCAGGCCGGTGTTGCCGTCGTAGACGTTCATGCTGAAGTCCATTTCGTTGCCATCCTCCGGTCCATCCTCGTCGCCGCCGGCCTGCTCGACGTTGATGCGCCAGACATGCGCGACGCATTGGCGGTGCAGCGTTGCGGTGTGGCCTTCCCAACTGGCGAAGGCGCCCGGCGGAATTTCGGGGTCCTCGACATCCGCATCGATCCGAAACCACAGCGGGATCGCAACCGGCAATTCGCTGAGGCGCGGTGCGTGCGTGGTCCGCGGAAGGCCGGGTGTCATCATCTGCCCGATCTGATTGGCCGGAACCATGTCCTTGGCCGGATCGTTCGAGATGCGCTTCCAGAGCGTGATGGTCGGGCGGCTCGGCCTTTCCGTCGTGAAGCTGAAGTTGAGCGCGCAGGGCTCTGGCGCGATCTTCAGGGCGTGGATCTTCTGGATGGTGTCGAACGGGTCGACAGTGACCGGGACGAAGAACGCCGTGCGCTTGTTCAGGAAGAACTGGTTGATCGCCAGCATGTTGTCGCCGAGCGGCGCGTCGAGGGCGGTCCGCAGTTTCAACGACACCGTCTGCGGCGAGGCCGTAGCGCCGAACTCGTTGGGGCCGGCGATCGAGACGCCGCTTTGAAGCTGTGTCGGCGACATCTCGTAGCGGACCGTGGAGTTCGGTCCGGCAAGCACCTTGAGATCGATGTTGATGCTGGTCGCGGTCCCCTGTGCCAGCCTGACCGGCGTATTCAGCACGACCGAAGAGAGGCCGGAAAGGAAGAGCGAGGAGGGGACGTGGATGTCATCCCAGGTATCGCCGGAGATGATCAGGCTGTCGGTGAACGTGCCGCCGTCGGCGGGCGCGGCGTATTCGGCGCGGACGAGCAGATATTGCCCTTGCTTGACCGCGAGCGGCCCGTCGCCAGCGGCTTGCGCTGCGACCTCGAGCACCCGCACCTTCGGCAGCGGTCCGCGGTGACCCGGCGGCAACTCACCGGGATCGACCGTCTCCCAGACCCATTCGAGCGCGATGATGTCGCGGACGCTAAAGACCGATCTGTGGGCGAAGCGGGCGGTGACGACGGCATCGACCGGTACGTTCTTGATCTGCACGGCGCCGGCAAAGCTGATGCGCGGCGGTCCGAAGGAGGGATCGACGGTGATGTCGGGACCGGCGGCCCCCGGGCTGACGGCGCCGAAATCGAGTTGGCCGGGGGTGAAACTGACAGCAGTGGACATGCTTGCCTCCATCACGGGTTGGCAACCGCACGACATCGTCACGGCCCGGACATCATGTCACGGGATCGTCGATCGCTTCGGTTGTATCGGACTGCGCTGGTGGTCCGCGTCATAGCACCGCGGGGCGTGGGGCACTGTGAGTTGTGTCACGATCGATTCGAACGGCGAGATTGACTGCCGAAAACGAGAAGGGGCGGAGCAACTGGCTCCGCCCCTTCAACGTGAGTGGGTCGAACGATCAGTGCATGAAGCCACGGTGGTTGTTGCCGCCGCCCATGCTCGGGGCCTGGTTCATCGACTGGCGGAAGTTGTTGCCCCCGTTGTTGACGTTACGGTTCGTGGTATTGAACTGCGGGCGGTTGTTGTTCTGGACGTTGTTCTGGACCTGCACCTTGTTCACCGGGTTGTTGTTGATCTTCACGCCGTTGTTGACGCGGATCGGGTTGTTCTGCGTCTGGACGTTCACCGGCTTCGTCTCGGTATTCGTGCCGCCCTTGCCGACATTCACCGGCATGCTCAAGATCTTGCCCGGCTTGCCGCTGGCATTGCCGCCGTCCGGCTTGTTGTTGGTCGCAGGCAGGGTCACGATCTTGCCGCTTCCGCCATTGTTGTTGGTGGTGTTGGTCGGCGCGGGCAGGGTGACGATCTTGCCCGGGGTCTGCGACGGCGTACCATTGGGCTGGCCCGGCTGGTTGTTGTTGCCGGAGGGCAGATTGACGATCTGGCCGCCATTGCCGAGCTTGCCGATGCCGTTGCTGTCGCCGAGCTTCTGCACGACCGGCAGGTTGCCGTTGATCTGGCCACCATTATTGCCCTGCTGCATCAGCGGCATGTATTTGGGCTGGCCGAGATTGCCGATCTTGAAGGTCGGAGCAATGTTCTGCGGCGCCAGGAACTTGGTCGCCTGCATCAGGGGGATCTGCTTCGGCTGGGCCTCGAGGTTCAGCGCAACCTTCGCATAGGGCGTGTTGCTGTAGCTGTTGTAGAAGTTCTTGTAGGCGAGCGGGGAGTTCGCCAGCACCGCCTTGTGCCAGGCCTGCGACAGCAGGATGTTGTTGAGCAGCCAGCGGACGTGGTCGCACAGCGGGTCGTGCGGATACATCTGGATGAACTCCTGATAGTATTCCGGGCGTCCCTCGGACACGACGTAGTCATAGGCCTGACGGGTCGAGCGGCTCGGCAGGTTGGAGGCCATCTGCACCACAGGCGTATTCACCGGCGCGCGGTTGGCGGCGACAGCGGTGTCACCGAAGAAGGTGAAATCTGAGGTGAGCGAGGAGCTTTCCCACGGGATCTGCGCGCCGCTGGTGGTCTGGTTCACCTGCAGGCGCACGCGCTTGAACAGCTGCTCGATCGGCACGTTGGGCTCGCGCGCGACGTTCAGGAAGGCTTGCGTATAGGGGCTGTGGCCGCCCGTGCCGTCGAGCGCTTCGGCACCCGGCGCAGTCGAGTAGCCGACGATCGAGCCGTTCGGCGCATCAACGATGGCAAGGCCGCGGCCGGCGTCATTGACGCTCGGGAAGGGATTATTGCGGCAGGCATCGAGGATGACGATGCGCATGCGGCTCGGGATCGTCTCAAGCGTGGACATCACGTCGACGAGGCGCACCGAATTGTTGACGAGCTCGGTCTGGCTCGACACCTTGGCGTCGACGGGAACGAGATAGTTCTCGCCTGCGAGCTGCACGCCGTGGCCGGCGTAGTAGACCATCGCCACCGTGTTCGGACCGCGGGCCGAAACCTTGGCGGAGAAATCCTGCACCACGCGGAGCATGTCGTTCTGGGTCAGGTCGGTGGCGGCAACCACCTCAAAGCCGGCGGAGTTCAGGAACTGCGCCATCGACTGCGCGTCGTTGTCGGGATTGGCGAGCTGCGGGGCGTTCTGGTAGTTCGAATTGCCGATCACCAGCGCCACCCGCTGCTCCGGGCCCTGCAGCGCGGTGGGAGCGGGCTCGACGGGGGCGACTTGCGCGGAAACGGGGCCGCAGGCGAAGCCGAACAGGCTTCCCACGAGGCTGGCTGTCATCAGCAACGGCTTTAGGCGGAACATGGCGTGCTCCTTTGGCACTGATCTCGATGCGAGATTGGTTGCCGTGGAGCCTGGCCGCGTTCGAGCTTGAACTCCGTGATTGCGATCACCATGGTGCCCCAGCGTGATCTGAATCACGCTTGGAACCTGCTATGGTTAGCGATCGCTGAGGGAACCGTCGTCACATGCTGAAATCGATCGATCCGATCCTGACGCCCGATCTGCTCTGGCTGCTGGCCTCCATGGGCCACGGCGACGATCTCGTGGTCGTCGACGCCAACCACCCGGCCACGCACATCGCCCGCTCGACCTCGTCGCAGCGCCTGATCCAGCTGCCGGGCATGACGATGGAGACGGCGGTCCGCGCCATCATGTCGGTCTATCCGCTCGACGATTTCGATCCCGATCCGGTGCGCGTGATGGCGCCGGTCGACGATCCCGACCGTGTGCCCGACGTGCAGCGCGCGGTGCTGGCCGAGATCGAACGCGCCAGCGGCGGCCCCATTGCTCCCGGCAAGCTGTCGCGGCCGGATTTTTATCGCGCGGCCGCAGCGGGGTTTGGCGTGGTGCAGGTCGGCGACAGCAGAGGCTACGGCTGCTTCCTGATCCGGAAGGGCGTGATCAGCTAGCGCACGATCCGGAAAAGTGTGCAGCGGTTTTCCGAAAAGATCACGCTCCAACACCAGAGGCTCGCATCAGCTGAGATGGCCAGCCGATCCGCACCAGGAGACCGTCGGGTCCGTTGATGCCCACTTCATACATGCCCCATTCGCGGTGGCGCAGCACGCCGCCGGGCCGGATGACGAGATCGTCGACGCGCGCGGCAATGACCTCGACCTCGGGCGTGCGAATGAAGATGCCGAAGGGATTGTGCTCGGGCACGCGCCATGGGCTGTCGCCCGCTTGCGTGAGATGCACCTCGCATCCCCAACCCCTCACGATGACATAGCCGGCATCGCCGCCGCTGCGCGCAAAGCCGAGGCGTTCCCAGAACGGAATTGCAGCGGCAAGATCATTGCTTGGAACGATGGCGAAAGCGCCGACGTGCGGGGTTTCAGGCATGCGTTCACTCCGCAAGTTGTTCGCGCAGCTCCGCTGCGCTTGGCAAGCTTATCGGGGCAGGCCGACATGTCGAAGCGGCAAAAATGCCTCCCACTCGAATTTGAATGGCCATCCCGCAGGCGAGCGTCTATCGTCGATCCATGTCTCGCCTTCTGTGTCTATTCGTTGCTGTCATCCTGTCGCTACTGCCCGCGGTCGCGCCCGCTGAGCCCGTGCAAAAGCGTCCCAAGCCGGTGTGGAAAGGCTATGGCTTCCTGCCGGGCTATCGCCAGCCGCTGAGCAACAGCATTCCGCTCTACAAGCAGAAGGACGCGATGCGGCGCCTCGCGCGCAACGACCGCCGCCACTGGTACATCGATCCGGTTCCGCAATATTACCGCTGGGACGGCGAGTGGCACTATTTCGGCCGCCCCGGCTTCAACGGCGGCCGCTACAACGGCGGCAGCTATGGCCCGTGCTGGACCCGCACGCCGATCGGTGCGGTGTGGAATTGCGGGTGATGGGGCGCTGACGGCGGCTAGGGAAAGCTGCGGACGACCTCGATCGGTCCGACGATCGCGGCATTGAACGCATCGAGATCTTCGGCGGGAATCCAATACTCCAGATGCGCCCGTCCGCCGGCCTCCTGCACGTCATATTTTTCGATGAGGCTCCGCTTGACCGCAAAGCGCGTCACGAAGCCCGATCCGCTCGCCGGGACATTCCAGTCGCGCGCGATCTTGATGGCGTAGTCCTCGGTCAATACTGGATAGAAGATCGGCTGGTCAGGCAGGCGCGGCGGGAACGCGCGCATGCCGGATTGCCTGATCAGCTCCAGCTCCTTTGGGCCGACGGGCCGCCAGAGGGTGAGGGTGTCTCCGGTGAGGGACATGGCTGTGGTGAGCGGGTTCTAGTGGGTCCCTACATACACCGATCCGTTCGCTCTATCACCGTCACCCTTAGGCGCGCGCTCTGCGGCGCATCGTGCCGTTGAGCGAGCCTCGAAGGGCGACGGCCCGGCTGCATCTCGGCCGTTCATCCTTCGAGGCTCCGCTTACGATGCGTGCGCATCGCAAGCTTCGCGCCTCAGGATGACGGAATTGATAGGTGGGGAGCACACCCCTTACGAGAAGAACGCGATCTTCTCGGCCTGGGTCATGCGACGGATCGGGGCGAGGGGATCGTTGGCCGGCGCACGGGGCTTTTGCAAAATGCCGCTGGCGAGGATGGTGGCGCCGAGCGAGGGCTCCGGAACGGGCGAGAGCTTGGGCAGCGGCGTCGACGGTGCTGCGGCGAAACTTGCCGTCGCAGCCATCGCCGGGGCCGGCTGCTCCATCACTTCGGCGGCAGCTTCCGCAATGGCGTCGGTGAGGCGCGCGAGCGAGTCCATTGCGATCGGCGCGTCGGCGGCGGGCTCTTCCACCACGGGGGCGACGACCGGCTGAGACGCGACCGGCTCCGGCAGCTCGGCGGCGATGGGTGCTGCGGCCTCCGCAGCCATCGGCTCCGGGATGGCCGTGTCCATCTCGGCCTGTGCAATGATCTCGTCGAACTCCGGATCGGGCGCGGCCATCTCCAGCGCGATGGCCTCGAGCACGGCGTCGTCTTCGGCTTGCGCGGCCGCGTCGAGCGCGAATGCGCCTGTGGCTTCCGCGAAGGCGGCGGGCTCGGTGGCCGGCTCCTCGAACGAGACGTCTTTGCGCGCTTCGGTCACGACAGTCTCGGGCGCGGCCTGGTCGGCCGCGATGTCCTGGACCGCGATCTCATGGATCGCGATCTGGCTTTCGACAGCGATCTGGCTTTCGGTCGCGATTTCCGGCGCCGCTGCGGCGTCCAATGCCGGCTCGGCAGCGGCAAACGCTTCGGCAGCACCGGCCGCTTCCATGGCAGCTTCCGGCTCGCCAGCTGCCGCGATGTCCTGCGGCGTCTCCGTAAAAGCCACGGGTGCTTCTGCAGTCGCGGGCGCATCACTGGCCATCGCCGCGGGCGCGGTCTCGACGGGCGCGGCCTCGGCGACGAATGAGGGTGCCTCCTGCACCGGAGCGGGTGCCTGCGGCGTTGTGCCGCCGTCAGTCTGTTCGACCCGGTCCTTCAGCAGATCAAACGCAATCCTGAGCTCGACGCGGGGGTCAATGGTCGTGGCCTGTCCGCAGGCGGCCTCGATCGAGGCGAGCTGCGAATCAATCAGGTCGCAGATTCGCCCGTCGGCGCCGATCTCGCGCCAGCGCCAGGAGATCTCCTTGATGATGCGCACCCCGCGCGGGATAGGCGCAAGGCTCGCCTCGATCGCTCCGGGGTCGAACGCTGCAAGCGCGATCGTCTCGGCTTCGCGGATGGCGCGGCGGATCTCGACCAGCGCTTCGGGCAGGCGATCTTCGACGACGGGTTGTCGCTGCGCCACAAGGGTTTCTTCGATCTTCGCGACTGCGTCGAGCACCATGCGCGTGTCGGCATTGCGGTTGCGCTTGGCGTATTCGCCGAGGAACCAGCGGCCGCGCGCGGTCTCCATGAAGGCTTCGCGGATCGCGTCGTAATCCTGCTCGTTCGGCTCGGCCGCGCGGGCAGACATGGGCGAAAGGGCGAATGCTTCGTTGGCCATGGCGATCTCGTCGCGCAAATCACTGCGCGTTATTGTAACGATCACCACGATATCGACCGAATCGCAATTGGTTTGATGCAGTCCGAATCACAAATCCCCATCGCGGCAGCGAAGAAGCGGCGATTCGCCGTGAACCTGGCCCTGTTCTACTCGGCCTTCTTCGCGGTTCTGGGCACGCATATGCCGTTCTTTCCGGTGTGGCTGAAGGCGATCGGCATCGACGCGGCCTGGATCGGCCTCATCAACGCGCTGCCGGCGATCACGCGCTTCACCACGCTGCCGCAAGTCACGGCCTTTGCCGAAAAGCGACAGGCCATTCGCGGCGGCATCATGGTTTCGGTGCTGGCGACGGCGATCGGATTCTCGGTCCTTGGCCTGCAGCAGCAGCCGCTGGCGCTGTTCCTGATCTACGCGCTGACCTGCATGATGTGGACGCCGACGATGCCGCTGACCGATGCCTATGCGCTGCGCGGCGTCGCCCGTTACGGGCTCGACTATGGACCCTTGCGGCTGTGGGGCTCGGCAGCCTTCGCGGCCGGATCGCTCGCTTGCGGCTATCTCGTCGACAGCATCGCGCCGCGCGACCTGATCTGGGTCATCGTGGGCTGGGCCGTCGTTGCGGTTCTCGCCAGCCTGCTGCTTCGGCCGCTTGACGATCTCGGGCGGAGGGCGCCGGAGAGGCATGCCGGCAAGGTGCTGCTGCGCGATGCCGGCTTCTGGGCCGTGATCGCATCGGCGGCACTGATCCAGAGCAGCCACATCGCGTTCTACACCTTCTCGGCCATCAACTGGCAGCTCCATGGCCTCAGTGGGCTGACCATCGCGACGCTGTGGACGCTGGGCGTGGCGGCGGAGATCGTGGTGTTCGCGCTGTCGCCGCGCTTCTCGCTGCATCCGTCCACGCTGATGGCGATCGGGGGCTTGAGCGCCGTCGTGCGCTGGATCGTCACCGCCAGCGAGCCGCCGCTCGCGCTGCTCGCGATCGCCCAGCTCGGCCACGGCTTCAGCTTCGGCATGACCATCCTCGGCACCATGAATCTGTTGGTGCAGCGTGTGCCCGCGCATCAGATCGCGCGCGGGCAGGGCTATTACGCCGCCTGCAACGGGCTGCTCGGCGCAACAACATCGATCGCGTCAGGCGCGATCTATGCGCGCTACGGTGAGGGCGTGTACTACGTCATGGCGGCGATGGCCGCCGCCGGTGCTGCCCTGATCTGGTCGGCGCGGCATCGGCTCAAGGCTCAGCCCCAGAGCGAGGCGTCGGGCGGATAGACCAGGCTGTCGTCATAGCGCAGGCCGTGATCGCGGTCGCGCGCGAGCAGCAGGGGTCCGTCGAGATCGACGAAGCGCGCCTGCGGCGTCACCAGCATGGCAGGCGCCATCGACAGCGAGGTCGCGACCATGCAGCCAATCATGATCTCGAAGCCGAGCGCCTGCGCGGCATCGGCCATGGCCAGCGCCTCGGTGAGGCCGCCGGTCTTGTCGAGCTTGATGTTCACGGCGTCGTAGCGGTCGCGCAACGAGGCGAGGGAGCTGCGCGTGTGCACGCTCTCGTCGGCGCAGACCGCGAGCGGCCGCTTGATTCTTGCCAGCGCCTCGTCCTTGCCTGATGGCAGCGGCTGTTCCACCAGCGTGACGCCGACGGCGTTGCAGGCGGCGAGGTTGGCTTCCAGGTTGGCCTCGGTCCAGGCCTCGTTGGCATCGACGATCAATTCGGATTCGGGTGCGGCCTTGCGCACCGCGGCGATCCGCTCTGGATCGCCGGCGCCGCCGAGCTTGATCTTGAGCAGCGGCCGGTGCGCCGCCTTGGCGGTCGCCGCCGCCATCGCCTCGGGGGTCCCTAACGAGATCGTGTAGGCTGTGGTGCGCTCGCCCGGCACCGGGCGGTCGAGCAGGTTCCAGGCCCGTTGTCCCGCCGCCTTGGCCTCGAGGTCGATCAGGGCGCAATCCAGGGCGTTGCGGGCCGCACCGGGTGCCATGGCGGCCTGGAGGGCTTGCCGCGTCAGCCCGTCCGCGACGGCCTGCTGCATCGCCTGGATGGCGCCGAGCGTGGCCTCGGGGGTCTCGCCATAGCGGGGATAGGGCACGCACTCGCCGCGGCCGGTCAGGCCGTCCCGGCTGACCTCCGCAACGACCGTCACGGCCTCGGTTTTGGCCCCCCGGCTGATGGTAAAGCTGCCTGCGATCGGGAAGCGCTCGATTCGCGCCGCCAGGGACGCAAATTTCATGGAAGTCATTTTGAACTCTGGCGAAATCTGAACCTGCTAGTTACCTCTAGCAACTAACATTAACCACTTGGGGATACCTTCTCTGGGTAAGGGCGCGTGCGCAACCATCTGATTTTCTCCGCCCCGGCACGGGAGCGGACATTTGAATAGCGATCCGAAGCTGGAACGGATTGCCAAGGGCAACGCGCTGGCACTTTGCGCCACCGGGACCTGGACCGCGAGCTTCGCGCCGGTCCTGGAGCGGATGGTGGCCGACGCCGAAAAGCTCGCCGGCAGCCCCCAAAGCATCTTCATCGACGTCTCCGAGGTCGCCAAGCTCGACACCTTCGGCGCCTGGCTGATCGAGCGGCTGCGCCGCAGCCTGACGAAAGGGCCCGTCGAGGCCCAGATCGCGGGACTGTCCGCCAATTATTCCAGCCTCGTGGACGAGGTGCGGCGGGTCCGGGCGACGGCGGTGGTCGACAGCAGCCCGATCACCATCACCGGCATGCTGGAGCAGATCGGCCGGGCCGTGGCCGGCGTCGGCGGCACGGTTGCGGGCCTCGTCGACATGCTCGGCGCCGTGCTCGCGGCGGGGTTTCGCGTCCTGATCCATCCGCGCTCGTTCCGCCTGACCTCGACCGTGCATCACATGGAGCAGGTCTGCTGGCGGGCGGTGCCGATCATCGTGCTGATCACCTTCCTGATCGGCTGCATCATCGCCCAGCAAGGCATCTTCCATTTCCGCCGCTTCGGCGCCGACATCTTCGTGGTCGACATGCTCGGCGTGCTGGTGCTGCGCGAGATCGGCGTGCTGCTGGTCGCGATCATGGTCGCGGGGCGTTCGGGCAGCGCCTACACCGCCGAGCTCGGCTCGATGAAGATGCGCGAGGAGATCGACGCGCTACGCACCATGGGATTCGATCCGATCGAGGTGCTGGTGCTGCCGCGCATGATGGCCCTCGTGCTGGCGCTGCCGATTCTGGCTTTCCTCGGCGCGATGGCCGCGCTCTATGGCGGCGGGCTCGTGGCCTGGCTCTATGGCGGGGTCGAGCCCGAGGCCTTCCTGCTGCGCTTGCGCGACGCCATCTCGATCGACCATTTCATCGTCGGCATCGTGAAAGCCCCGGTCATGGCCGCCGTGATCGGCATCGTCGCCTGCGTCGAAGGCCTTGCCGTGCAGGGCAGCGCGGAATCGCTGGGCCAGCACACCACGGCCTCCGTGGTGAAAGGCATCTTCTTCGTCATCGTGATGGACGGCGTGTTCGCCATCTTCTTCGCCTCGATCGGGATGTGACGATGGCAGGAGAAGCTCAACGCGAAACCTCAGATCCCATCATCCGCGTCCGCGACATCACCGTGCAGTTCGGCGCGACACGCGTGCTCGACGGCCTCAACCTCGACGTCAAGCGCGGCGAGATCCTGGGCTTTGTCGGCCCTTCCGGCGCGGGCAAGTCGGTGCTGACACGCACCATCATCGGCCTCGTGCCGAAGGTTGCGGGCTCCATCGAGGTGTTCGGCGTCGACCTCGATTCCTCCAACACCTCGCAGCGCCGCAACGTCGAGCGGCGCTGGGGCGTCCTGTTCCAGCAAGGCGCGCTGTTCTCCTCGCTGACGGTGCGGCAGAACATCCAGTTTCCGATGCGCGAATATCTTCGCGTGTCGCAGCGGCTGATGGACGAGATCACCATGGCCAAGCTCACCATGGTCGGGCTCAAGCCGGAGGTCGCCGAACGCTTTCCCTCCGAGCTCTCGGGCGGCATGATCAAGCGCGTCGCACTCGCCCGCGCGCTGTCGCTCGATCCGGATCTCGTGTTCCTGGACGAGCCGACCTCGGGCCTCGATCCGATCGGCGCCGGCGACTTCGACGACCTGGTCAGGACGCTCCAGCGCACTTTGGGGCTGACGGTTTTCATGGTAACCCACGATCTCGACAGCCTTTACACCGCATGTGACCGCATCGCCGTTTTAGGGAACGGTAAGATCATTGCGGCAGGGTCGATCGCCGACATGCAGGCCTCGCAGCATCCCTGGTTGAGGCAGTATTTCCATGGCAAGCGCGCCCGCGCGGTCATGACTTGAGTAGCTGGGATGAGTAGCCGGAGCACCTGATGGAAACGCGGGCGAACTACGTTTTGATCGGATCGTTCACGCTGGCGGTGATCGCGGCGGCGATCGGCTTCGTGCTGTGGTTCCAGTCGCTGCACACCACCAAGCAGCGCAGCCCGCTGCGCGTCGTGTTCGAGGGCCCGGCGGCGGGCCTGCGCAACGGCGGCAGCGTCAACTTCAACGGTATCCGGGTGGGTGAGGTGGTCTCGGTGAAGCTCGACAACCCGCGGCGGGTTGTCGCACTCGCCATGATCGAGAACAACGCCCCGATCCGCAAGGACACCCTGGTCGGCCTCGAATTCCAGGGCCTGACAGGCGTTGCCGCGATCTCGCTCAAGGGCGGCGACGAAGCCGCGGCCCCGCCGCCGCTCGACCAGGACGGCATCCCGACGCTGACCGCCGACCCCAACAAGCTGCAGGACGTCACCGAGGCGATCCGCGGCACGCTGCAGAACATCAACAAGATCGTCGCCGACAATCAGGAATCGGTGAAGAACTCGCTGAAAAATCTGGAGACCTTCACCAGTTCGCTCGCGCGCAATTCCGAGAAGATCGATGGCGTGATGGCCAAGGTCGACGGCGTCGTGCTCAAGGCCGACAATCTCATGCTCGGCCTCAATACGCTCGCCGGCGGCAAAGACGGCGGCGAGCTGTTCCAGGCGGTGAAGTCGATCCGCGAGCTCGCCGACGATTTCGACAAGCGCTCGGGTGCGCTGATGGCCGACGGCCGCCGCACGCTCGGCGACATCAGCCGCGCGGTCAACAATTTCGACCGCAACCCGACCCGCGTGCTGTTCGGCGCCAGCAACAGCAGCGCGCCACCGCCCGCACCGCCGCCGGAGCCGCCGAGGCAGGCACCGGCGCCGAGGCGGTAGGAGGGGCACGTTCGCGCTTCTCTCTCCACGTCATTGCGAGCGTAGCGAAGCAATCCAGTCGGTCTGGATTGCTTCGTCGCTTTGCTCCTCGCAATGATGGAGCTTGTAGAAGCCGCCTTGGTAGCCCGGATGGAGCGCAAGCGTAATCCGGGACTTTTTGCTGAGCTCCCCGCATTGCGCTGCGCTCCATGCGGGCTACGAGCCCCTCTCGAAGTGACGTGCCCAAACAAAAACGGAGGCCGAGAGGCCTCCGTTTTCTCATTCGTTGATGACTTGCCCGTTACCCCAGCCGGCCCGCCGCATGCGCGAGCAGCGTGTAGACCAGCCCCGTCTCCGAGGTCAGGTGGCCGCGCAGCTCCTGCGGGCCGCGGCCGTCACGGGCGACCTCGTCGAGCAGGCGCTCGAACTCGGCGACGTAGCGGTCGACCGTGCCCTTGAAGTTGCGGTCGGCGCGGTACTTGCGGGCGACCTCGTCGAAGGCCTTCTGACCGGCGGGCGTGTAGAGGCGCTTGGTGAAGGCCTTGTTCTCGCCGCGCTGGTAGCGGTCCCACATCTCGGCCGCGAGGTTGCGGTCCATCAGCCGGCCGATGTCGAGCGACAGCGATTCCAGCGGATTGCTGCTGGCCTGCGGGGCCTGCGGCTGCGGCGCGGGGGCGGCGCGGCCACGCGGAGCCTGACCGGTCGGGGCGCCCTGATTGGCGTCCGTGCGGTTGAGCAGGTCCGACAGCCAGCCGTCACGGCCCTGGTCGTTGCTGGACGGCGCGACCGGCGGCGCTTCGGTGCGACGCGAGGGCGCCGGCATGCCGAGGTCCGGCGGCGGCAGCGTGGAAGCGCTGCCGGTGTCGCGCATGCGGGTCTCGGTGCCGCGACCGCCGGCAATGGCCATCACCGGCTCTTCCTGGCGCTGGACGGCGACGGACGCGCGGCCCGCGGTGGTGACGTCGAGGCCGCGGCCGTGCTGGGCGACGATGCGGTTGAGCTCGGCGAGAGCCTCGATCTGGTCGACGATCACCTTGCGCATCTGCGCCGTGCTCTCGGCGGCCTCCTGCGGCATCTCGAGCACGCCGCGGCGCAGCTCGTTGCGGGTGGCTTCGAGCTCGTTGTGCATCTCGAAGGCCATCTGCTTCATGCTGGAGACGAGGTTGGTGAACTTCTCGGTCGACTGCTTGAACATCGCATCCGCCTCGTCCGTGGTCTGGCGGTAGATGTCGTGCATCGCCTCGATGGTCTGGCGGTGCTCCTCCTCGGACGCCACGCGCACCGCCTCGAACTGGCGGGTGATCGCGGCGGAGCCGGCGCCGGCGGTCTCGGCGACGACGCGGGCGATGTCGCGGGCGCGCTCTTCGGCGGCCGCCAAGGATTCGTCGAGCAGGCCGGTGAAGCGCGACAGCCGCTGGTCGAGGTCGGCCGTACGCAGGTCGATCGTGGTGACGAGCGATTCCAGCGCCTGCTTGCGCTCGGCGAGCGAGGCGGTGGTGTTCTTGTTGCTCTGCTCGACGACCTGTGCGGCCTCGACCAGCGCCTTGCCGTGCGCGTCGAACTGGGTCGACAGCTCGCCGAGATCCTGCAGCGCCTTCGTGGTCTTGCTGTTGAAGACGTTGAGCTGGTCTTCCAGGTTCTGCGTCGCGGCGCCGTTGCGGGAGGTGACGTCGTTCATCGCCGAGACGAAGTCGGCGACACGCGTCACCAGCGCCCGCTCGAGCGAGTTGAGGTTGTCGTGCGCACCGGTCAGCACCTCCTGGAGCAGGATGTTGCCTTCGCGCAGCCGTTCGAACAGTGCCACCGTGTCGGTGCGCAGGATCTTGCTGGTCTCCTGCATCTCGGTGACGGCCGCGATCGAGACCTGGCGCGACTGGTCGATCGCGGAGCGCGAGGCCTGCTCGAGGTCCTTGAGCGACTTGCCGACCGCGCTGGTCGCGATCTCGCTCGCCGCGTTGATGGTGCGCGCGACTTCCGAGCCGTTGCCCATCATGGTCTGCGAGAAGGCCTGGCCGCGCGTCTCGATCGACTTCAGCGCGTCCGAGGTGACGCGGTCGATGTCGAGCGTGAGCTGGCTGGTCTTCGAGCCGATCGCGTCGACCAGCGCACCGCGCTTGGCGTCGATCATGTTCGACAGACGGTCGGCCTGCTGCTGCACATAGGTGACGATCTCGTCGGTCTTGCCGGTCATGGCCTGGCCGAAGCTGCTCGAGGCGGCGAGCACCGAGCGCTCGACGTCGGCCGAGCTCGACTTGACCCGCGAGCTCGCCTCGTTGGAGGCGGTGATCAGCGCGTTCTGGGCGTTGAGCGCGCTGGTCTGGATGTCGTTGGTCGCGTTCGCGGTGGCCGTGCTCAGCGTGCGCTCGATCTCGGTCGAGATCGTGCGGATCTGGCTCGCGGCATCCGCCGAGGTCGAGGTCAGCGAGATCTGGGCCTCACGCGCGCTGTTGAGGATGGTCGAGGCGGTGTCGGCGCCGACAGCGGTCAGCGTGCGCTCGATGTCCGTGGTCAGCGACTTGATCTGGCTGGCCGCGTCGGTCGAGGCGGAGATCAGCGAGCCCTGGGCTTCGCGCACGCCGCTGGTGAGCGCCTCGATGGTGGCGCCGCCGGCGGTTGCCAGCGCGCGCTGCATCTCGGCCGCGAGCGAACGGACCTGGCTGGTCTGCTCGGCCGAGACCGTGAGCAGGGTGCTCTGGGCGTCGCGGGCGCTGGTGGTGATCGTCTCGGCGGTCGACTGGCCGACCTGCGAGAGCGAACGATGCACTTCGGCCGCGAGCGACTTGACCTGGCTCGCCGCGTCCGAGGACGCGGTGACCAGCGTGCTCTGGGCTTCGCGGGCGCCGGTCACGATGGTTTCGGCGGTCGAGGTGCCGGCCATCGTGAGCGAGCGCTGGACGTCCGAGGACAGCGCCTTGATCTGGTTGGCGGTCTCGGTCGAGGCCGCGATCAGCGCGCTCTGCGCGTCGCGGGCGCCGGCGGTGATCGATTCCGCCGTGGTCGTGCCGGCCAGCGACAGCGAGCGCTGCACGTCGGCGGTGAGCGTCTTGACGTGGTTGGCCGCGTCCGAGGACGCGGTGACGAGCGTGGTCTGCACCTCGCGGGCGCCGGCCAGGATCGAGGCCGCGGTGGCAGAGCCTGCCGCCGACAGCGTGCGTTCGACGTCGGCCGACAGCGCCTTGATCTGGTTGGAGGCTTCGCCCGACGCCGCGACCAGCGTCGCCTGCGCCTCGCGGGCGCTGCTCAGGATCGAGTTCGCCGAACCGGTGCCGACCGCGGTCAGCGCGCGCTCGACCTCGGCGGAGGTCATCTTGAGCTGGGCGTTGACGTCCGAGGAGACGGTCATCAGCGACTGCTGGGCGGTGCGGGCGCCAGTCTGGATCGTCTCGCTGGTGTTGACGACGAGGTTGGTGAGCGAGCGCTCCGCGTCCTCGACATGCGAGCGGATCGCGGTCGAGATCATCTCGGCGCGGGACATCATGTCCTCGCTGGCCTGGCGGCCGCTGCTTTCGATGCGGCCGGCGACGGCCTCGACGCGCGAGCCGAGCAGGTCCTCGAACTGCGCCACGCGCACGTCGATGTCGCTCGCGACCGAGCCGACCTTGGTCTCGATGGCCTGATGGATCTCCTGGAAGCGCGCCGTGACCGTGTCGGTCAGATGCGTGCTGCGGCCGTCGATGATCTCGGTGACGCCGGTGATGCGGCGGTCGACCGCCTCGATCGCCTGCGCGGTGCCGTCGGTGAGCGTCGAGGTCAGCAGGGTCAGGCGCGTGTCGATCGACTGCACGGCCTGCGAGGCGCCGTTGGTGACGGCCGTGGTCAGGTAGGTGAGGCGGGAGTCGATGGACTCGAGCGCCTGCGTCGCATTGCCCGTCAGCGTCGTCGTGAGGTGGGTCAGGCGGGTATCGATCGACTGGATGGTCTGCGAGGCGCCATCGGTCAGCGAGCTCGTCAGGTGGTTGAGGCGCGCGTCGATGGTCTCGATGGCCTGCGAGGCGCCGCCGGTGAGCGACGTCGTCAGGTGGGTGAGGCGGGAGTCGATCGACTGGATCGCCTGCGCGGCGCCGTCGGTCAGCGACGTCGCCAGCGTGTTGATGCGCCCGTCGATGGTGTCGGTCATGGACTTCGCGCGGCTGTCGAACGACTGTTCGAGCGCGGCGACGCGGCCGACGAGCTGCTCGTCGAAGGTCTTGATGTGACCGCCGATCGTGCCGTCGAGGCTGGCGATCTTGCCGTTCAGCGAGGCGTCGAGATTGCTGACGCGTTCGCCGACCGTGGTCTCGAACTGCAGCAGGCGCTGGTCGAGCACGGCCGTGATCTCGCCGCCGTTGGCGGTGAAGCGGGTGTCGAAATTGTCGACATAGGTCTTCAGCGATTCATGGATTTCCTGCGTGCGCTGGCCCATGCGCTCGACGATCTCGCCGCCGAAGGTCTTCACGGTGCGGTCGAACTCGGAGATGTGGCGCGTGATCAGGGCGCCCAGCGTGCCGGAGTCGCGGGCGAACTTCTCGACCAGCTCGGTGCCCTGGTTCCTGACCAGCTCGTCGAACGCGCTCATCTGCAGCGACAGCGAGTCGTGCGCGGTCTCGGTCTGGCTCACGACCTTGGCGACGAGGGTGTTGACGGTGGCGTCGAGCGCCTCGCTCGCCTTGTCGCCGCTCGTCATGATCTGGCCGGCGAGGCGGTTGCCGGCGTCGTCGATCTTGGCCGAGATGTCGTTGGAGCGCAGCTCGAGCTCGAGCAGCAGCGAGTCCGAGGAGTTCTTCAGGCTGTCGTGCACCTGCTCGGTGCGCTCGGAGATGCCGTCGACGATCGCGGCGGAGCGCTGCTCGAACTCGCCGGTGATGCGGTCGATGCGTTCGTTCAGCATCTCGTGGACGCGGTCGGCGAGGTCGACGAACTCGTCGTGGACGTGGCCGGTCTTGAAGTTGAGGCTGGTGGTCAGCCGCTCGCTGGCGTCGAGCACGGCGCGCGTGGTCTCGTTGCTGGCCTCCTCGAGGCGGTCGAGCAGGTCGCCGCCGCGCTCGCCGAGCGCCAGGATCATGTTGTCGCCGGCATTGCTCAGGGCGCTGGTGATGTGGGCGCCGCGCTCTTCGAGAGCACCGGTGATGGACTTGGCGACCTCGTCGACGCGCGAGGCGATCGCGTCGGAGATCAGCGCGATGTCGTGGCGCAGATCGATCTGCACGCCGGAGATGGCGCTGCGGACCTGCTCGGCCTGGCCGACCAGATTGTCGCGCTGATGGGCGATGTCCTGGAGCAGGGCGCGGATACGCACCTCGTTGTCGGAATAGGCGCGTTCGAGTGCGGCGACCTCGTTGGCGACCAGCGTCTCCAGCTCGCCGGCACGCGCGATCGCGCGCTCGATCCCGTCGCCCATCGCCGCGACCTCGCGGCGGATGGCCTGGCCGACGGTGACCATGGAATCGGAAGCCGAGCCCTCGGGCTCGGAGAAGCGGATTGCGACCTGCGCCATCGCCTGGGCGACCGAGCTCATCTGCTGGCCGCGCCAGACCAAACTCGCCAGGAAGTAGAACAGCATGATGGGCGCGAAGAACATGGTGACGAGGCCGGCGATGGCCAGCACGCCGCCGCTCTGGCCCATGGCGGCCTGGATCGAGGGCAGGAAGCCGATCGTCAGTGCGGCGCAGGCCGCGAGCCAGATCACGGTGAAGATCGTCGCGCCGGTGTAGATGCTGCGGGCAGGGCGACCCGTCTGCAACGCCTGGAGCAACTGGCCGATGGTCTCGCGGTCGTCGTTGGCGGCGCGGCGCGAAGCGCGCGGCTCCTCGACCGGGTCGAACACGTTTGCACGTTCATTGGCGGCAGGACGCGGCTCGAAGCTCGGCTCGTCGAAGATCGGGGGCGGCGGCGCCACCGAAGGCGCGGTCTCGTTGCGCATGGCGGCGTTGCGGCTGGTGTCGGCAGCCGTGTCGCTGATGTTCAGGGCTTCCTGGATCGCAGAAAGCGCAACTTCTGTCGGGTCTTTGACCTTTTTCGGAGTGTTCGCCATGTTCAGTCCGAGCCCTCGTTACTTGTACGCGTCCCCCCGCGAGCCCTGCGCGCTGCGCAAGCCCACAGACCGGATCATGCCGCTTACGCGGATCTCCTGGCCGTCCCCACCCGGACGGCTTGTCCGCCAATTTCTGCAACATCCTATTGGCAGAGCGATGCGAATGAAATGCCCGCGATTAAGACATTCTTAATCATCGTTAACAGGATCGCGGCGTAACGCCTTAGCATTAAATGTAATTCTCCACCGGACTCGCCCGATTGCGGCAACTTTTCGTCAATAAACCGGCAGAACTGCGTTCAAGAAGCCAAACATTTCGTTAACCATTTCCATGCTTGGCTGGGCTGAATTCGCCGCCGGACCGGCGGAACCGTCGCGCGATGCCGGGGCCTGCGCCATGATGCCTGAACTGCAACGGATGGACTGGATGCCCTCGCCCCCGCTTGCACCCATCGACAGCCCGCTCGACCTCGACCACCTCTCCCGGATGACGCTTGGCGACGCGGATCTGGAACAGGAAGTGCTGGCCATGTTCGCCGAGCAGGCGGTCCGCCTGATGGCGGCGATGGCGGCCCTGCCGGCCGAGGCCGGCGCACTGGCCCACAAGCTCAAGGGCTCGGCCCGCGGGGTCGGCGCCTTTGCGGTGGCAGATGCCGCGGCAAGCCTCGAGACTGCGATCCTGACCGGCCATAACCAGCGCCACGCCCTCGCCGCGCTGAAGGAGGCGGTCACCGAGGCCCGCGCCGCCATCGAGGCGATCCTGAAGCCTTGAGGCCAAGCGGCCGAGCCGGATTCTAGTCTCTTGTTTTGACGCATTTTCTTGCCGCAAAGCGGGATTCACTTCGCAGCAAAACCCTATGGCGCCGGGCTGATCGACCCGTTATAGGACAGCCCGGACCCTCCTTCATTCCCAGCACCGCGGCAGCACGAGCACACATGGCCAAGATTCACTTTGTCGACCACAAGGGCGAAACCCGTACGGTGGAAATCGAGAACGGCGCAACCGTGATGGAAGCCGCGATCCGCAACAGCATTCCCGGCGTCGAGGCCGAATGCGGCGGCGCCTGCGCCTGCGCGACCTGCCATGTCTATGTCGACGAAGCCTGGCGCGAGAAGGTCGGCAGCCCGACGCCGATGGAAGAGGACATGCTCGATTTCGGCTTCGACGTGCGCCCCAATTCGCGCCTGTCCTGCCAGATCAAGGTCTCCGACGAGCTCGACGGTCTCGTCGTGACGACGCCGGAACGTCAGGCCTGATCCTTCAAGCCCGCGCCTTCCCAAAATTTAAGATGCACTCGGCGGCGCGACCTCGATGCCGCGCTTGTGCCAGGGTCTGAATTTCTCGATCACCTCCGCAGTCAGCGGGGCCGGCCGGCGCGTCGCCTCGTCCAGCAGGACGCCGACCGAAATCGCCGAGGCGATGCATTTCCCCTCCGAGAACACGACCTGCTCGAAGGTCACGGACGTTCGTCCCAGCTTCACCACACCGAGGCCGAGCTCGATCGTGTTCGGCCAGTGCAGTTCGGCGCGGAAATGCATGTCGAGCCGCACCATGATCCAGGCGAGGCCCGGCGGGGTCAAGCCGTACTGGGGAAGCTTCATCAGCGTGACGCGGCCGGTCTCGAAATAGGTGGCGTAGACCGCGTTGTTGACGTGCTGGTTGGGGTCGAGATCGCCAAAGCGGACATTGTCGCTGAGGCGGAAGGGGAAGTCCTCCAGACGCGGCGTCGTGTCGAGGCGGCTTGGTGCGTTCACCGATTGATCTCCGTCATATCCATCCCCGTTACAACCCAGTTATCCTGACCCGGCAAGTGGGCGCGGCTGCGGGGGGCTCCTGCTTTTATGCCTTCCCTGATTCATCCCCGTTGGCTAGACAGGCAGGGTCACCTCTGCCCGCCGGGCGCCGTCCAACCGATAACGATCGATAAAGAGACGACATGAGCGACGTGATCAAAACCGATGTGCTGATTATTGGCGCCGGCCCCTGCGGTCTGTTCGCCGCCTTCGAGCTTGGCCTTCTCGACATGAAGACGCATTTCGTCGACATCCTCGACAAGGTCGGCGGCCAGTGCGCCGAGCTCTATCCGGAAAAGCCGATCTACGACATTCCCGGCATTCCCCAGGTTTCGGGGCAGGGCCTCACCGACGCGCTGATGGAGCAGATCAAGCCGTTCCATCCGACCTTCCATCTCGGCGAGATGGTCGAGACCGTGGAGAAGATCGGCGATCCCGCATTTCGCTGCACCACGGACGCGGGCAAGGTGTTCGAATGCAAGGTGCTGGTGATCGCAGCCGGCGGCGGCTCCTTCCAGCCCAAGCGTCCGCCGGTGCCGGGCATCGAGGCCTATGAGGGTACGTCGGTGCATTACGCCGTGCGCAAGATGGAGACGTTCCGCGACAAGAACGTGCTGATCGTCGGCGGCGGCGATTCCGCGCTCGACTGGACGCTCAATCTGCATCCGATCGCGAAGCGCATCACGCTATTGCACCGGCGCGACGAGTTTCGCGCCGCGCCCCACAGCGTCGAGCAGATGCGCGCGCTGGTTGCCGGCGGCAAGATGGATCTGCGGCTCGGCCAGGTCACGGCGTTGTCCGGCGCCGAGGGCAAGCTCTCCGGTGCGACCGTCAAGGGCAACGACAACAGCATCACCGAGATTGCCTGCGACACCATGCTGCCGTTCTTCGGGCTGACCATGAAGCTCGGTCCCGTCGCGAACTGGGGCATTGCGCTGGAGAACAATCTGGTGCCGGTCGAGACGAGTGCATTCGAGACCAATGTTCCCGGCATCTTCGCGATCGGCGACATCAACACCTATCCCGGCAAGATCAAGCTGATCCTGTGCGGCTTCCACGAGGGCGCGCTGATGTCGCAAAAAGCACATCGCTACGTCTATCCGGAGAAGCGGCTCGTGTTCCAGTACACGACCTCGTCCTCCAGCCTGCAAAAGAAGCTGGGTGTCAACTGACGGCAGCGGCGCAGGCGGGGATGCCCCATGTTTCTGGTGCTGGAACCGTTCGCGAAATCGCCGTAGTCTGCGGCCATTCCGGTCGTGGAATTACAAGGTGATCTAATGCGGATTTCTTCCAGCTTTCGGCTGCTCCCCTTCCTTGCGCTTGCATTGTCGCTCGCGACGGTGACGCCGTCTGCGGCGCAGACCACCGAGCCCACGGCGGCGGGCCTGTGGCAGAAGGTCGAAGACGGCAAGACGGTCGGATGGTTTCTCTTCATAGACCATAACGGCATCTTCGAAGGCGTGATCGCCAAGACCTTCCCGCGGCCCGGCGACGATCCGAACGAGATCTGCAGCAAGTGCACCGACGATCGCAAGAACGCGCCGGTGCTCGGCATTTCCTTCGTCCGCAACATGAAGCGCGAAGGATTGAAGTATGAAGGCGGCAACGTGCTCAATCCCCGCGACGGCCAGATCTGGAAGGCCAACATGAAGGTCAGCCCCGACGGACAGACCCTGACCCTGCGCGGCTATCTCGGCATTTCGCTGCTTGGCAAGGACGAGACCTGGATGCGCCTGCCCGACGCCAACATCGCCCAGGTCGATCCCGCCATCGTCGCGAAATATCTGCCCGCGCCGGCTGCGGCCACCAAGCCGCCGGCGCCCGCGACGAAGAAGGGCGGCGGCATGATGATGGCTCCGGCGCCCAAGCAGTAACCTCGTGTCCCATTTCTGAGAGTCGTCCCGTCGGCGTCGGATTTTGATCCTACGCCGCATTCGTCGAAAGGCGCATGCCGTTGCGCCGTGCGACAGTAGTTCCCCGGAATGCGCGCTGGCAGCGGATTTGCATAGCTATCGCCAGGGTGCTGGAGGAACGAGTCGCCGGCGCCGTGCCTTGAGCCAAGGCACGGACAACGGACGACATTGTCTGTCTCCCGCACGAATGATTCTGATCGCGGGACGACGAGATGAAATCTTCAAGATTATGCGCGGCGACGCTGCTGGGCGCGACGGCGCTCCTGGCCATCCCGGCACAGGCGCGCGACGACGGACGCTACGCCAACTCGCCGCTAAAACCCTGGTTCGAGAGCCTGCACAGCGAATTCGGTCAATGCTGCACCGACGCCGACGGCTATGTCATTGCCGACGTCGATTGGGAGTCCGATCACGGCCGCTTCCGCGTCCGCATCGACGACGAATGGGTGGTGGTGCCCGACGGCGCCGTGATCACCGTGCCGAACAAGATCGGTCGCACCATGGTGTGGAAGCACTACATCGACGGTCATCCGCGCGTGCGCTGTTTCATGCCCGGCAGCATGACCTGAAAACGCTGACGGCGCCCGCTTCGGATGCAGGCGCCGCAAGCGATGTGAAAGGCTCAGCGCGCCTCGCTTCCCGAACCCGCGCTGGCAAGCCGTTTTACGCGCGGGGACAACACTGAAACCTGCGCGGGCGAGGCGGGCATGCCGGCGACGGTCATCGCGGGCGCGGCCGACTGCTCCTCGACGCCGGCGCTGCCGAGCACCTGCACCTGCATCGCCGAGATCGGCAACGACTTCACTTCGTAAGAGGGAAGCTCACCCGCGAAGGCGCCGGTGGAGCTTGCAATCAAGGCGCCGGCGACGGCAATCATTGTGAGACCACGCATTGGAAAATCTCCGTTGAAGATGTCAATCGGAGGTTTGGTCGTGGCGATGCACAAGGAGGTTCGCTCGTGTGCGAACATTCGTGTGTCCGTGGGCGAACCTATTGGTTGCGTGATGCGACAGGACGAAACGATGACGAAGTTTTTCGCGTCAATGTTTCAGGACGGTTTCGCGGCATCGATCGACGCAGCTCGCAGCTAGCTTGTCTGCAACGCCAGCTGCGCAGGTCCGGTCGGCGCGACGGTCGCCGGAAAGCGCAGGCTCATGGTCGTGCCACGGCCGGGTGCGGACGAGATGATCAACTCGCCGCTGTGGGCCGCCATGATCTCGCGGACGATCGACAGGCCGAGCCCGGCACCGTCGCCGGCGGTATTGCCGGTCTGAAACGGCTCGAGCAATTTGTGTTCGGCGCCATCGGGCAGGCCTGCGCCGTCGTCGTCGATCGAGACGCCGTCGCGGCCCAGCGTGGCGACGATGCGGCGCGCGCCGCGGGCATGGATCAGCGCGTTGCCGACGAGATTGGCCAGCGCGCTGCGGATTGCGGCGTCGACGCCCAGCACCAGGACCGGACCTTTCTCGGCCTGGTCGAGCGCGAGCTCGATGCCGGCGTCCAGCGCCGAGGGACCGAAATCGGCAAGCACCTCGATCGTGATTTGGGCGAGATCGATCGGCCGCTTCTCGACCGCGTGATTCTGCAGCCGGGCGAGGTCGAGCATGGCGGACACCAGCGACGTCAGGCGCCTGACGTCGCGCACCAACTCGGCCCTCAGGGCGGGCTCGGGCACGTCCTCGATCTTCGCGCGCAGAAGCGTGAGCGGCGTGCGCAGTTGATGGGCGGCGTTGCCGAGAAAGCGGCGCTGCATCCTGATATAGGCATCGATCTCGCCGAAGGCGCGGTTCAGCGCCTCGACCAGGGGCTTTAGCTCGCGGGGGACCTCCGACAAGGATATCAAGCCTTGCGGCGCCGACGGATCGATCGCGAGCGCGCGAAGCGCGACCCGCTCGATGCTACGTGAGACGAAACGCGCAGCAAGCGCCGAGCCGACGGCAACGGTCGCTGCAAAGGCCAGCGCCACGAGCATGATCGAAAAGACCCTGCGGAGGAGAAACGTCCGTGCAATCCGGCCAAAGCGGACCTGAGGCTCGCCGACCATCATCCCGAGCCGCAACGAGCCCCGCTGTACGGCGGAGAGACAGAAAGTGCTGTTCTGGTCGAGCGTGCTGAAGACGGAGGAGCCGACGGGCCCGCGGTAGGGAAACACGAAGGGGAGGGCGGGCCGATGTTCGCTGCCGTACTCGCTGAGCAGCTCGCCCGCGGACATGACGTACCAGAGGTTCGGGCTGTCCGCCTTCAATTCCTCGAGGGCAGGAGTCGGACGTACCGTCAGTTTTTGCCCTTCTATGACCGTCGCGCGATCGAGAATGGCAGCCACGACCTGACAGGACCTAAACTCGTGTTCCTCGGTCGGATATCGCCAGATGAAGACGCCGAGCATGGTCAGGAAGATCGTCGTCGCGGCGATGCCGAGCGAGATCGCGAACGTCCGGGCAATCGACGTCATCGCGGTGTCGCCAGCCGCAGGATGTAGCCGATGCCCCGCATGCTGCGGATCTCGACGTCGCCGCCGAACGCGGCCAGCTTCTTCCGCAGGCGCGAGACCTGCGCTTCCAGCGTGTTGGATTCGATCTCGTCGTCGAAACCGTAGATTTCCTCGATCAGGGCGGCGCGGGTGATGACGCGGTCGCGCCGCATCAGCAGTGCGCCGAGGATCAGCGCCTCGCGCCGCCGCAGCAGGATCTTCCTGCCGGCGACCACGACCTCGTTGCTGCCGAGATGCAGCTCGACATTGCCGAGCGACAGCACGGAAGGCGCGAGCAACCGGGGCCGCCGCAGCACTGCACGCACCCGTGCGATCAGCTCCTGCGGCTCGAACGGCTTGCCGAGATAATCGTCGGCGCCGCCGTTGAGGCCGTCGACGACGTCCTCCTTGGTGTCCTTGGACGTCAGCATGATGATGGCGGGACGCTCCGGCGACTGACTTAGCGCCGCGACCACCTCGAGCGCATCGCCGTCGGGCAGCATCCGGTCGACGATTGCGAGATCGTATTTGAAATTCTCCAGCGCCTGGCGGGCATCGGCGATCGAGCCGACGACGTCCACGACTCCGTGCAATTGCCCGAGCAGGCGGCTGACATAGGCGCCGATCTGCGGTTCGTCTTCGATCACGAGGGAACGCACGCGGGTCGTCCTTGACTCTGCTGGGTGACAAGACCCCGAGCGTAACGCTCCCTGGCCGACGTCTGGGTGCTTCGGCTCGTGCGCAGAGTTCCCATTAAGGCAGCGAGCTGGGCGAATAAAAGGCAGGGATCGGCGTCTTGCCTGGTGCCGGCGGCCGAAGTTTTGGCGCGCGCACGGCCTCCTGCAATGTTCGGGCAATGTTGACCTGCCGGCACGCAGCCAGTGCGCGCAATGTCGCAGACGCGGTTGCCCGCTGCAATCTTGGGGCAATTTAGCCGGATCATATGCTGGGGCTCCAGCCACACGTATCAGACCAGGCCAGCATGGCCGGTCCGGGGCCCTGTAAATGAAGCATCTTGACGAAGCCGCTCTCGACCATGCGGGGAGCGCGCGGCAGATATCGCTGACCGCTTTTCTCGCCGTACTCGGCGCGGTCATCGCGATCCCTCAATCCGCCCGCGCGCAGACGGCGTTCACGCTGCCGGCTCCGCCGTTCGACCTGCCGCTGCTGCCTTCGCCCTCCGGCAACTGGACCGTCATGGTCGGCATCGGCGGAGAGTACACGCCCGATTTCGTCGGGGCGAAGAACGGGAAGTTCGTCCCGATCCCGATCTTCACCATCCGCCGCGCCGGATCGATCGACCAGTTTCGCGGGCCGCGCGACAGCGCCAGCATCGCGCTGCTCGACGTCGGCAATTTCCGCGCCGGGCCCGCGTTCAAATACGTCGCCTCGCGCAAGGCCGACAAATATGCCGAGCTGACCGGCCTCGGCGACGTCAAGGCAGCGTACGAGCTCGGCGGCTTCGTCGAATATTATCCGGTCGACTGGCTGCGCCTGCGCAGCGAATTGCGCCAGGGCATGGGCGGCCATACCGGGACGGTGGCCGATGTCTCCGCCGACGTCATCGTGCCGCTGATCCAGAGGCTCACGATCTCGGCCGGCCCGCGCTTCACCTGGAAGAGCACCAAGGCGACCGCTCCCTATTTCGGCGTCGACGCGGCGCAGGCGCTGGCGTCGGGGTTGCCGACATACGATGCCAAGGGCGGCGCGCATTCGGTCGGCTTCGGCAGCCAGGTCTCCTATCGCATCAATCCGCAGTGGGAGGTCCACGCCTATGTCGAATACGAGAAGCTGCTCGGCGATGCCGCGGACAGCCCGCTGGTGAAGCTGCGGGGGTCGTCGAACCAGACCACCGTTGGCATCGGTGGGTCCTATTCGTTCGACTTCAGGATTCGATAGGCGATGCGCAGCAGAATTATCCTGGCTCTCGCCTGTGCGATCGCGTCCGCCGTCCTCGGTGCTGCCGCGGCGTTCGAGACGCGCGCGACGAAACTCCAGGCGATCAAGACCCTCGGCATCGTCTCGGCCATCGGCGAGGAGATGAGCCTGACGCAAGCCGGCCTGACCGGGCTCGGCAACACCGCGCAAAGCCTCTCGATCAGCGCCTGGGGACTGGACGAGCTGATCGTCCAGCAGGCGACGAAGCTCTTGAGCGGACGCTTTCGCGTGCAACCGGTGAGCTACAGGCGCGCCGCGTTCGCCGCCGTCAGGGATTCGGCGGTTGCGCCCGTCAATCTACTGCGCAGCGATCCGTTCAAGGAGCTGGTTCGCAGCGATGTAACGCCCCAGGGGCTCGATGCCTACGTCGTCATCACCCGGGCAAGATCGAAGCTCGGCAACGGCCGCAACGTCGAGGGCGTCGGGCTCGCCGAATACCGGACGCTGCTGGCGGATTACGGCCTGATTCATGCGCTGTACGAAGTCCGGATCATCGACGGCAAGGCGTTAGACGTGATCGAGAAGCGTGCGGCCGCGCCGCTCGACAACACCGGTACCGTGCGGATTGCCGGCCCGAGCGGCCCGGTCGACGAGACGCTTGGGGGGGCAGCGTCGAGCGAGCGGCTGCGCGCCGCGGTCGTGGACCTCATCACGCGCAGCCTTCCTGTCACGCTGGGCGACATGCACCTGATCGACAGCCAGTGAGGTTCCATCTTGACGCGTTTTCTTCAAGCGAACCGGTATCCACTTCGCTCGAAAACGCTTCAGGTCACCGGCGCCGGATTGAACAGCGTGAGATCGTTGTGGATGCCCCAGCGGTCCGACCACGGCTTGGTGCGGCCGGAGGCGACATCGAGGATCAGGCGGAACAGGTCCCAGCCGCATTCCTCGATGGTCTTCTCGCCGGTGGCGATGCTGCCCGAATCGAAGTCGATCAGGTCCTTCCAGCGCCGCGCCAGCTCGCTGCGGGTCGCGACCTTGATCACGGGCGCGGCCGCGAGGCCGTAAGGCGTGCCGCGGCCGGTGGTGAACACCTGCAGCGTCATGCCGGAGGCGAGCTGCAGCGTGCCGCAGATGAAATCGCTCGCGGGCGTTGCCGCGAACAGCATGCCCTTTTGCGTCGCCTTCTCGCCCGGCGAGAGCACGCCGGTGATCGCGGTGGAGCCGGACTTGACGATCGAGCCGAGCGACTTCTCGACGATGTTGGCAAGGCCGCCCTTCTTGTTGCCGGGTGTGGTGTTGGCACTGCGGTCGGCGCCGCCGCGGGCCAGATATGAATCGTACCAGGCCATCTCGCGCACCAGCGCGCGGCCGACCTCCTCGTTGATGGCGCGCCGGGTGAGCAGCTGGATGGCGTCGCGCACCTCCGTCACTTCGGAGAACATCACGGTGGCGCCGGCGCGCACCAGGAGGTCTGCGGCAAAGCCGACGGCGGGATTGGCGGTGACGCCGGAGAAGGCGTCGCTGCCGCCGCATTGCAGGCCGATGACGAGATCGGCGGCCGGACAGGTCTCGCGCTTGCGCTTGTCGAGGATTTTCAGGCGGGCTTCCGCCTGCGTCATGATCGCATCGACGATCGCACCGAAGCCGTCGAAGGCCTCGTCCTGCATGCGCACGATGGCATCGCTGACGCCTTCCGGCACCAGGCGTTCGGGGGCAAGCTTCTCGCAGCCGAGGCTGATGACCAAAATCTCGCCGCCGAAATTCGGGTTCAGCGCGATGTTCTGCAGCGTGCGGATCGGAACGACGGCATCGGGAGCATTGATCGCGACGCCGCAGCCGTAAGCATGCGTCAGCGGCACCACGTCGTCGACGTTGGGATACTTCGGCAGCAGCTCGGCGCGGATGCGCTTGACCGCATATTCCATCGTGCCCTTGACGCATTGCACGGAGGAGGAGATGCCCAGAATGTTTTTCGTGCCGACCGAGCCGTCCGGATTGCGATAACCTTCGAAGGTGAAGCCTTCGAGCGGCGGCAGCGGCGCGGGTACGGCGGTGGAGATTTCGAGCTTGTCGAGGTCGGGGGCCTCCGGCATGCGGATGCGGGCCTCGTCGACCCATTCGCCGGCCAGGATCGGCGACAGTGCGTAGCCGATGATCTCGCCATAGCGGATGATCGGTGCGCCTTCCGCGATATCGACCAGCGCCGTCTTGTGCCCCTGCGGCACGAAGGCGCGCAGCGTCAGGCCGCTGGCAAAGCGGGAGCCGGCGGGAAGCCCGAAATCATTGACCACGATCGCGACATTGTCGCGCTCGTTGAGCTTGATGTAGCGGGGCTGTTCTTTTGCTGCGACGTCCTGGTCCATGTACACTTGCCTCCGCAGCCGTAGGATGGGCAAAGGCGCAATGCGCCGTGCCCACCATGCTTCACATCGAACGTAAGCGGTGGGCACGCTTCGCTTTGCCCACCCTACGAGATCTTCCCCGTGGTCAGCCCGGGAACGTGTAAGCCGTCTTCACCGTCGTATAGAACTCGCGCGCGTAGGAGCCCTGCTCGCGGGCGCCGTAGCTCGAGCCCTTCCGGCCGCCGAACGGCACGTGATAGTCGACGCCGGCGGTCGGCAGATTGACCATCACCATGCCGGACTCGCTGTTGCGCTTGTAGTGCGAGGCGTATTTCAGGCTGGTGGTGCAGATGCCGGAGGCCAGGCCAAACTCGGTGTCGTTGGAGATCGCGAGCGCCTCTTCGTAGTTCTTGGCGCGGATGACGGCGGCGACCGGGCCAAAGATCTCCTCACGCGCGATGCGCATGTTGTTGTTGGCTTCGGTGAACAGCGCCGGCTGGAGGTAATGGCCGGGGTTCTCGCGCTTGAGCAGCTCGCCGCCGAAGGCGAGCTTGGCGCCTTCGTCCTGGCCGATCTTGATGTAGCGCAGATCCTGGTCGAGCTGGCTCTGGTCGACCACGGGGCCGATATGCACGCCGGCCTTGAGTGCGTCGTCCACCGACAGGCTGTTCAGCCGCTCGGCCACCGCCGCGACGAAGCGGTCGTGGATGCCTTCGGTCACGATCAGGCGCGAGGAGGCGGTGCAGCGCTGGCCCGTCGAGAAATAGGCGCCGTTGACGGCAACCTCGACGGCGGTCTTGAGATCGGCGTCGTCGAGCACGACCAGCGGATTCTTGCCGCCCATCTCGAGCTGGAATTTCTTCATCGGGTTCGACAGCACGCAGGCCTGCGCGATCTTGCGCCCCGTCTGCACCGAGCCGGTGAAGGAGATCGCGGCGACATCCGGGTGATCGAGCAGGGTCTGGCCGACGACGGAGCCGGAGCCGACCACGAGGTTGAACACGCCGGCGGGAATGCCGGAGCGGGTGATGATCTCGGCCAGCGCGTGACCCGAGCCCGGCACCAGCTCAGCCGGCTTGAACACCACGGTGTTGCCGTAGCAGAGCGCCGGGGCGATCTTCCACGCGGGAATCGCGATCGGGAAATTCCAGGGCGTGATCATGCCGACGACGCCGACCGGCTCGCGGGTGAGCTCGACGTCGAGGCCTGGACGCACCGAGGCGCCCTTCTCGCCGATCAGGCGCAGCGCTTCACCGGCGAAGAACGCAAAGATCTGGCCGGCGCGGGCGACCTCGCCGATGCCTTCCGGCAGCGTCTTGCCTTCCTCGCGCGCGAGCAGGCGGCCGAGCTCTTCCTTGCGGGCGAGGATTTCGAGCGAAATCTTGTTCAGCGCGTCGAATCGCGCCTGCGGCGTCGACTGCGACCAGGCGGGGAAGGCGGCCTTGGCGGCGGCGATGGCCTTCTCGGTCTGCGCCTTGTCGGCCTTGGCGTATTCACCGACGACGTCGTTGGTGTTGGAGGGGTTGATGTTCCTGGTGACGCCGGAGCCGTCGACCCACTCGCCGCCGATGAAGTTCTTCAGGATCGCAGTCATCGTTTCCTCCAAGTCATTTAAGGGGCAGGATCCTTATCAGGATCACGCCTAACGCACGAGGCAGGGACGCTTGTCGTCGAAGGTCCAGCCTGGGATCAGGTCCTGCATGGCAATAGCGTCATCACGGGCGCCAAGTCCATGCTGCTTGTAGAGGTCATGCGCCGCATCGATGGCGGCTCTGTCGATTTCGATACCCAGGCCCGGCCTATCAGGGACGGCTATCTTGCCGCCCTTGATCTGGAGCGGCTCCCTGGTCAGGGCCTGGCCGTCCTGCCAGATCCAGTGGGTGTCGATCGCCGTGACCTTGCCGGGGGCGGCTGCGCCGACATGGGTGAACATGGCAAGAGATATGTCGAAATGGTTGTTGGAGTGCGAGCCCCAGGTCAGGCCGTTGTCGCGGCAGGTCTGGGCGACCCGCACCGAGCCCTGCATGGTCCAAAAATGGGGATCGGCCAGCGGAATGTCCACAGCCCCCAGGCGTAGCGCATGGGAGAGCTGCCGCCAGTCGGTCGCGATCATGTTGGTTGCCGTGGGCAGCCCCGTGGCACGGCGGAACTCGGCCATGATCTCGCGGCCGGAGAAGCTGCCTTCCGCGCCGCAGGGGTCCTCGGCATAGGCGAGGATGCCGTGCATGTCCTTGCAGAGGCCGATCGCCTCGTCCAGCGACCAGGCGCCGTTGGGGTCGAGCGTCACGCGCGCGTTCGGAAAACGCCTGGCGATGGCGGTGACGGCCTCGATCTCCTGCTCGCCGCGCAGCACGCCGCCCTTCAGCTTGAAATCGGCGAAGCCGTAATGGTCGTGGGTGGCTTCCGCGAGCCGCACCACGGTGTCCGGCGTCATCGCCTCCTGATGGCGGAGGTTGAACCACTCAGACTTGCCAGTTTCGCCCGTGACGTAGTCGAGCTTGCTCTTGCGCCGGTCGCCGACGAAGAAGAGATAGCCGAGCGTCTCGACGCTGTTGCGCTGCTGGCCTTCGCCGAGCAGGGCCGCGACCGGCAGGCCGAGATGCTGACCCAGCAGATCGAGCAGCGCGGATTCGACCGCGGTGACCGCGTGGATCATCACGCGCAGGTCGAACGTCTGCTTGCCGCGGCCGCCGGCGTCACGGTCGGCGAAGGCGGTCCTGATATCGGCGAGGATGTTGTTCATCGCGCCGACGGTCTTGCCGATCACGAGGTCGCGGGCGTCCTGGAGCGTCTGCCAGATCTTCTGCCCGCCCGGCACCTCGCCGACGCCGGTGTGGCCGGCATTGTCGGTGAGGATGACGATGTTGCGGGTGAAGAACGGCGCGTGCGCGCCGCTGAGGTTGAGGAGCATGCTGTCGCGGCCCGCGACCGGGATCACCTGCATCGCCGTCACGACCGGTGCGCCAGCGACTTGCGCGCCGGAAATCTCGGTCAGGGCCATCCTACGCTCCTCACTGTTGTTATCAGTTATTCTGCCGCCTGTTGTGTCGATCGGATGGCGGGCAGATTCTTCACCAGCGCGGCCAACTCTGCAATCTCCTGCTCGGTGAGATCGGTCAGCGGCGGACGGACCGGGCCGGAGTCGCGGCCGATCACCTTCATGCCGGCCTTGATGATCGAGACCGCATAGCCCTTCTTGCGGTTGCGGATCGCGATCAGCGGCAGGATGAAGTCCTTCAGCCCGGCATGGATCGTCGCATGGTCGCGCTTGCGCACGGCGGCGTAGAAATTGGTGGCGAATTCCGGAACGAAGTTGAACACGGCGGAGGAATAGGTCGTCACGCCCATGTCGAGATAGGGCAACGCAAAGGTCTCCGCGGTCGGCAGGCCGCCGACATAGGTGAGGCGGTCGCCGAGCTTGGTGTAGACGCGGGTCATCAGCTCAATGTCGCCGATGCCGTCCTTGTAGCCGACGAGGTTCGGGCAGCGCTCCGCAAGGCGCGCCAGCGTGTCGGGCTGCAGGATCGCGTTGTCGCGGTTGTAGACGATGACGCCGATCTTCACGGCGGCGCAGACCGCCTCGACATGGGCGGCAAGGCCGTCCTGCTCGGCATGGGTGAGATAGGGCGGCAGCAGCAAGAGGCCGTCGGCGCCGGCCTTTTCCGCACCGATCGCGATCTCGCGGGCGATCGCGGTGCCGTAGCCGGTGCCGGCGAGCACGGGCACGCGGCCCTTGGTCTCGTCGACGGCGACCTTGACGACTTCAGGAACCTCGGTCGGGGTCAGCGAGAAGAACTCGCCGGTGCCGCCGGCGGCGAACAGGCCGGCAACATCATAGCCGCACAGCCAGTCCATGTTGGCGCGGTAGGTCGCCTCGTCGAAGGAGTAGTCAGCCTTGAAGGGCGTGACGGGAAAGGACAGGAGGCCGGATCCGATCTTCTGGGCTATTTCCTGCGGGGTCATCTTGCTCACGGGCGCTGCTCCCTTGATTAGCGTGTTGTGGAGGACGCGGGCCTTAAGGGCCGGCGCGTCCATGCGCCGTGGTTTAAGAGACCGTTCGATGCGGGTCCAAGCCAAAGCCTATATCGACCGATGCGGATTGAGCATCAATCCTCCACCACCTCCGCGGACGACAATTCACCGGCGATCTTGACCAGCGCCGAGAGCAGCGGATTCTCGTCGTCGCGGCGCCAGACCATGAACAGCTCGACCGGCACGCGGCCCCGCAGCTTCAGCGGCCGCAGCCGGACGTCGGAGATCTTCAGGCCCGCGGCCGCAGCCGGCACGATGGCAAGGCCGAGACCGGCGCGCACCATGGCTAGGATCGAGTGGATCTGGCTGAGGTGCTGGACATAGCGCGGCAGCACGTCGGCGCGGGTGAATTGCGCCACCAGGAGATCGTGGAAGTAGCGGCTCTCATACGGCGAATACATCACGAAGGGCTGGTCGTCGAAATCCTTGATGGTGATGCTCTCGGCGTTCGCCAGCGGATGCTTCTTCGGGATGGCGGCGAGCAGCGGCTCGGCGACGACGCGGCGGCTGGCGACTTCGGGACGCGCGATCGGCGGCCTGAGCAGGCCGGCGTCGATCTGGCCTGACGTGAGCGCCTCGAACTGGTCGCCCGACACCATCTCCTTTAGCGAGAAGTCGACTTCGGGCAGCTTGGCGCGGCACGCCGCGACGAGCTCGGGTAGGAAACCGTAGGCGGCGGCGGCGGTGAAGCCGATCTTCAGCGAGCCGGTCTTGCCGAGCGCGATGCGGCGGGCGACTTGCGAAGCGCTTTCCGCAAGCTTGAGGATGCGCCGCGCCTCGGGGAGGAAGCTGCGCCCCGCCGGCGTCAGGCGTACCGACCGGCTGGTGCGTTCCAGCAGCGGCGCGTCGATGATGTGCTCGAGCACCTGGATCTGCCGGGACAACGGCGGCTGGGTCATGTTCAGCCGCAGAGCGGCGCGGCCGAAATGCAATTCCTCCGCCACCGTGACGAAACAGCGGAGCTGGTTGAGGTCGAACATCGATACATGCCTTAGATGAATAAGGCGTTTCCCCGGGACTTCTAGCATCGATCACCCCCAAAACAAAGACGGCGGCTTTTTGGGCCGCCGTTGAGTTGCCTGGTCAAGCTCCCATGGGAGCCCTCAGGAGGAACGTTTGAGCGTCACCCGCTCGATCTTGCCGACGATGACGAGATAGGCGAACGCCGCCGCCAGCGCGTTGAGGCCGACGAACACCAGCGCGCCGTTGAACGAGCCGGTCGCGGCCAGGATGTAGCCGATCACGATCGGGGTGGTGATCGAGGAGAGGTTGCCGAAAGTGTTGAACAGGCCGCCGGAGACGCCGCCGGCTTCCTTCGGCGAGGTGTCGGAGACGACCGCCCAGCCGAGCGCGCCGATGCCCTTGCCGAAGAAGGCGAGCGCCATGAAGCCGACCACCAGCGCCTGTCCGTCGACATAGTTGCAGGCGATGATCGACATCGACAGCAGCATGCCGCCGACGATCGGAATCTTGCGCGCCATGGTCAGCGAGCCGGTCCGGCGCAGGATCGCATCCGAGATGACGCCGCCGAGCACGCCGCCGATGAATCCGCAGAGCGCGGGCAGCGTCGCCACGAAGCCGGCCTGCAGGATCGACAGGCCGCGCTCCTTGACGAGGTAGACCGGAAACCAGGTCAGGAAGAAATAGGTCAGCGTGTTGATGCAGTACTGGCCGAGATAGACGCCGAGCATCATGCGGTTGGAGAGCAGCTGGCGGATGTGGTCCCATCCGGAGCCGGCCTCGGGCGCACGCACGCGCGGCAGATCGTCCTTGGGCGCGTCGAGATCGACCAGCGCGCCACCGTCCTTGATGTAGTCGAACTCGGCCTCGTTGATCGAAGGATGCTCCTTCGGGCCGTAGATGGTCTTGAGCCAGACGAAGCCCATGACGATGCCGAGCGCGCCCATCACGAAGAACACGAAGCGCCAGCCGTAGGAATGCGCGATCCAGCCCATCAGCGGGGCGAAGATCACGGTGGCGAAATACTGCCCCGAATTGAAGAAGGCCGACGCGGTGCCGCGCTCGTTGCCCGGAAACCACGCCGCGACGATGCGGGCGTTCGCTGGGAAGGATGGTGCTTCCGCAACGCCGACGAGCAGGCGAAGTGCGAACAGCACGACGACGGCCGTGCCGGCGCTGAGGAAGCCGACCCAGCCCTGCATCAGCGTGAACAGCGACCAGATGATGATGCTGAAGGCATAGACGAGGCGCGAGCCGTAACGGTCGAGCAGCCAGCCGCCGGGTACCTGCGCCGCGACATAGGACCAGCCGAACGCCGAGAATATCCAGCCCATGGCGACGGGATCGAGATGCAGCTCCTTGGAGAGCGCGGGGCCGGCGATCGACAGCGTGGCGCGGTCGGCATAATTCACTGTGGTGACCAGGAACAACATGGTCACGATGAACAGCCTGACGCGAGACCTCCTCGCGTCCGCTGCGGACACCACTGCGCTCATCGGCGCCTCCTTGAACTCGAAACGTTTCCCTCGGTGCGACTCCTAGAGGCGCGCGCGGCGAAGTGTCCAAGTTCAAGGGAGTATCGATCAATGCCGTTTTTGGATTGATGGAACGGCAGGGGAGGGGAACGATCGCGGCGATGGCGAATGCGGGAGTGCAGCCAATAGTCGCGCCGCGCTGCACCACACACTCCGCTGGATTCCCCGCGAAGGCGGGGAATCCAGTACGCCGCGGCGCCTCGATTCATCACGACCGTCACGGCGTACTGGGTCGCACGATCAAGTCGGGCGATGACGCTGATTGTGTGGAGGCAGCGTGAACTACTGCTGCGCGCTCGGCAACAGTTGCGGCAAAAACCCGCGCGTCACGCCCGGCGGCGCGGCATCGAGACCGAGCACCGCGCTCGCGGCCGGCAGGGCCGCATCCGCCATCGCCGCATGCCCCTCCGCGCTCGGATGCACCGCGCCGCCATAGACGGCGGAGAGCACGCCCCAGGTCGCGTCGTGGATGTCGGTCGGCTGGCTCGCCGCCGGCAACCCTTGCGGATAGGTCATCGCGGCGAAATAGCTGTCATTGGCATCGCGGATCCAGCGCGCGCGGGGCAAATAGGCTCGGTATTCCGAGGCGCCGCGGCCGCACAGCATCGGCTGGCTCGCCGCGCTCACGATGTCAGGGTTGAAGCTCTGGCCGTTCTCGGCAAAGCAGGCGCGATCGAATTCGGGGTCGTTGCCGGAATGCGCGCAGAAGCCGTGATCGCCGAACGCGGCCTGATGCGCATCGACGAAGGTCATGCGGTCGGCCTCGGGATCGCGGCACAGCGCGCCGCGCGTGCAGGTGGCGAGGCCCTTCAGCTGCGGCAGGAATTCAGTGTCGACGAAGGTCGAGACGCGGGCAAGGCGCTGCGGATCGGCGTTGAAGGCCGGATGGATGTCGAAGCCGGCGCGGCCGCCGCGGCAGGGAACGCCGCCGTCGGCGAGCGCAGGGTTGGCGTAGGAGGTATAGACCACGTGCGACAGGTCGCCGCCGACCAGGGGCTTGAGAGCCTCGCGCAGCTTGACAAAATTCTGCGGCAGCTCGCGCGCCAGCGCGTCGCGGGAATCGTCGACGCTCGCCATCACGCCGGAGCGGCGGAACAGCGCGCGTTCGGTCGCGGTCTCGACGATGACGTCGGCGACGAGGCCCGAGAAATAGACGTCGTTGGCGCCGACCGACAGCAGCACGAGATCGAGCGTGCGGTCGGGCTGGCGCTTCTTCGCCGCGGTGAGCGCCTCGCGCAGCTCGGCGACCTGCGCGTTCACGCTGGTGTTGCAGACGCCGGTCTTGCCGGGCGGACATTCGCGGGCGCGTTGCGAGCCGAGCAGGCCGTCGCCGATGCTTGCGCCGGTGCAGGCGAGCGGCAGATAGGTCACCGCGATGTGGGTGTAGCGCACCGCGAGCGCGAGCGCGGTGCGCGTCTGGTAGCTGTAGAGCGAGCGGTGGCAGGGCGAGTTGAACCAGAGCGCGCTGTAGCGTTGCCAGTTGGCGAGCGTGTCAGGTGCCTCGCAGGCGCGGCCGCCCTTGAAGCCGTGCCGGCTCGGCCGATAGTACTGCGCGCCCGCGGTGCCCAGATATGAGCGGAAGCAAAAGCCTTCGTCCGACAGCGCCAGTGGCCGGTCCGGATTGCCTTCGCCGGAGGCGATGCTGTCCCCGAGGCCGGCGACGAAGATGTCGCGGACCTGGATCTCGGTCTGGACGCGCTGGCTCGGATCGGAGCCGGAGGAGACGTCGACGGTCGCGACCGTCTGCTTGCCGTAGCGGACGCGCAGATTGATCGGCTCGGCGCAGTCGAAGGTCGATTGTTGCGGCCCATCGCCGTCGTCGAACGACCAGGCGCAGGTGGCGCCGACCGGCACGGCGCCCGTGAGGCGCACGGTGACGGGATGGTCGATCGGGGTGAGGTAGTTTTCCTTGGTGTTGTCGCGGGTGCAGGGCTGGTTGACGCGGCCCTGAAGGTCGATGCAGAGCCGGTTGACCATGTTGCGGGCCCAGCCGCGGCCCTCGCTCTGGAGCTCCAGCGACTGTTCGGCGGCGAGGATGCTGCGGTTGCGCGCGTTCTCGACATGGAGCAGGAAGTCGCGCTCCTCGCGGAACAGCCGGAAGCGGTTACGCACCTCCCAACTGATCTGCAGGGGGCCGGCATCCTGAGCGGCGGCATGCTCGGCCGGCAAGACGGTCAAAAGCCCGGCCAGCAGCAGGGCGCCGGCGGAAAGGTTACGAAGCAATACAGGGATCATGGCCCGCGTCTTCAACGGCAAAGTTGAGGCGGAAATAAGAGAGGATTGCGCGCCCGTCCGCAACCTTCGTCTCGGCGCCCGCCCTTACCGCTTGTTGGCCTGCCGCAGCGCCCGCTCGCGCTCCATGGCTGCCACCTGCTTGGGCAGATTGGCCTGCGCGCAGGCTTCCGCCAGCCGCCGCCGCTCCTGCCAGGGCTCGACCACGTTCATCCAGAGCTCGCGCGTGCCCATGATGGAGATGGCGAGGCCGAACGGGATCACGAAATAGAGGATGCGGAACACCAGCAGCGTCGCCAGAAGCTGCTCGCGGCCGAATTCCGGCAGCGCCAGCAGCATGGCGGCATCGAACACGCCGATCGAGCCGGGCGCGTGGCTGGCGAAGCCGAGCAGCGTCGCCAGGATGAACACCACCGCGAGCGACAGGAAGTCGATCGGCGGATTGGCCGGCATCAGGAGGTACATCGCCGTGGCGCAGAAGCCGAGATCGACCACGCCGATCAGGATCTGGACCAGCGTCAGCGGCGCCGAGGGCAGGACCACCTTCCAGCCCTTCTGGCCGAGCTCGCGCCGCTTCTCGCCCATGACGAGCCAGACGAGATAGGCCCCGATCGAGGCGAGCCCGCCGAGCGCGATCAGCCGGTTGAGCGACGACGGCAGCTGATCCATCGAGGATGCCGCATCCGGGTGGATCGCCATGCCGATCGAGAGCACGAAGATGTTACCGAGCCAGAAGGTCAGGCCCGACAGGAAGCAAATCTTGGCGACGTCGATCGCGTTCAGCCCGTAGTCCGAATAGATCCGGAAACGGATCGCCCCGCCGGTGAAGACGGTGGCGCCGATATTGTGGCCGATCGAATAGGACGTGAAGCTGGAAAGCGCCGCGATGCGATAAGGCACGTGCTTCTTGCCGATCGTTCGCAATGCAAAAAAGTCGTAAAAGGTCAGCGTGCAGAACGCGAAAAACACGCACACCGCCGCCAGCCCGATGCTGCCGCGGGGAATCTCGGTCAACGCCGTCAGGATGACCCCGGTATCGATGCCCTTGAGGGTCCGCACCAGCGAGGTGATCGCGAAGGCGATGATGAAGATGCTCGCGGCAACTCCAAGCCGTCGCCAGCCGATCCATCTCTTGAAGCCGCGTTGCAGCGCGGGCAGCAGTCCGTGCATTCATCCTCCCGGCGGGGGGCAAAGACCGACCGGGCCAGGCATTGGCCAGTCGGGTGCGATCACGGCCAAAGGCAGGCATCGATCGCTAGGCATGATCCAGCTCATTTAATGCAAAAACAGCGGCTTGTGCAGCCCTTGACAACAATAGGTTCTGCGCTGGACCGGCGCTTTTGTCATATGCGGTTCACATCGAAGGCGCGTTAAGCATATGAGTCGAGATACCGGGCTCGGATCGCGTGTCCGTACGGCCAGCACCATCTCAGATTCTGGCGCCGCCGGCATTGTTCCAGCGCAAGCGACACCGGCATTTTTGGAACGCCGGTCCCGCGCGCTCGTTAGCCTCCATCAGCAATCGAACATGGCAGGAATAACCGGCTTTTCATGCACGCCGGCGCCTCCGTGTTCCCGAAACCATAGAGGATCGGAACGATGGGACTGTTCACTAAAGACATCAAAACCATGAACGACCTGTTCGTGCATCAGCTCCAGGACATCTATTACGCCGAGCTGCAGTTGACCAAGGCGCTGCCGAAGATGGCCAGCAAGGCCACCGATCCGCAACTCAAGCAGGGCTTTTTGACGCATCTCGAGGAAACCAAGCAGCACGTCACGCGGCTCGAGGAGGTCTTCAAGATGCACGGCGTCGCTGCGAAGGCGGTCGACTGCCCGGCGATCGACGGCATCATCGAGGAAGCCGACGAGACCGCAAGCGAGGTCGCCGACAAGGCGGTGCTCGACGCCGCGCTGATCAACGCGGCGCAGGCCGCCGAACATTACGAGATCGTGCGCTACGGCAGCCTGATCGCCTGGGCCAAGCAGCTCGGCCGCAACGACTGCGCCAGCGTGCTCGCCAAGACGCTCGAGGAGGAAAAGGCGACCGACAAGAAACTGACGACGCTTGCCGAAAGCAAGGTGAACCTGCGCGCGGCCAGTTGACGAAGGTCTGGTGATGGAAGCGCCGCGCGGTCGTCATCTGCGCGGCGCGCCCCTTACCACCGTTCATCATGATGGGTCTCGGTGTTCCCGCGAGGGATGAACAATCCGAGTGATTGAACACATCTTCCGTTCACCATTGCCGCAACAGTCGCGTAGCCGGTTACCACCTGTCCACATTGATCGGGTCAAGTGCGGGTCTCATCAGAGGCCCGCAATGCATCAAGTTCTCTACTGTCTCACCGAAGAGCACGATTTACGGCTCGTCGCGCTTGGCGGCGCGGTCTGTCTGCTCGCCAGCGCGGCGGCGATCAGCCTGTTCCACCGGGCGCGCGCGACGCGCGGCCTCGGGCGTCTGGTCTGGCTCGGTCTCGACGCTGCCGTCAGCGGATGTGGCATCTGGGCGACGCATTTCATCGCGATGCTCGCCTACGGACCGGGAGGCGCGGGCGCCTACAACATCCCGGTGACCATCCTGTCGCTGATCTTTGCGATCTCCGTCACGTTCGTGGGGCTGAGCATTGCCGTCTCGTCTTCGCGCGCGGTGTGGATCGTCGTTGGCGGTGCCATCGTCGGCAGCGGTGTCGCGGCGATGCATTACACCGGCATGGCGGCGCTGGAGATACCGGCGCGGGTGGGCTGGAACGGAAGCACGGTCGCCGTCTCGGTGCTGTCAGGAATTCTCTTCGCTGCGCTCGCACTGTTCGTGGCCGCGCGACGCGACGACCTCCCTCATGCCCTGACGGCGACGGCCCTGCTGACGATCGCCATCGTCGCGCATCATTTCACCGCCATGGGCGCGGTGCACCTGACGCCGGATCCGACGCGTGCGATCAGCGGCCTGTCGATCGCGCCGGCCTCGCTGTCCTTCCTCACCGCCAGCGCTGCGGTCGCGATCATTGCGATCGCGCTCGTGGCCGCGCTGCTCGACCGCCGCGCCAGGAGCGAGTTGGGCGCCCAGCAAATGGTGCTGGACTCGGCGCTCGAGAACATGTCGCAGGGGCTTTGCATGTTCGACGCGGACGGCAAGGTCATCCTGTTCAACGAGCGCTACGCGGCAATGCTTCGCCGCACCGACGTCGCGCTGACCGGCCGTCTGTTGATCGACGTGCTGAGGGACGAGCAGGCCAGGGGCCAGTGGCAGGGCGACGCGGACGAGTTCTTCGCCCGCCTCGTCGCCGACGCGCGCGAGGGCCGCACCACGACCGACGTCGTCAGCCGGTTCGGCCGCTCGATCCGGGTGGTCAATCAGCCGATGCAGGGCGGCGGCTGGGTCGCCACCTTCGAGGACATCACCGAATGGCTGGAGGCGCAGGCCAAGATCTCGCACATGGCGCGCCATGACGCGCTGACCGGTCTGCCGAACCGCGTGCTGTTCCACGAGCAGCTCGAGCACGGGCTGCGACGGGCCGGCTCGGGCGATCAGCTCGCGGTGCTCTGTCTCGATCTCGATCATTTCAAGGACATCAACGACTCGCTCGGCCATCCCATCGGCGACGCCTTGTTGAAGGAGGTCGGCCGCAGGCTCATGGAGACGGTCGGCGACAGCGACACCGTGGCCCGGCTTGGCGGCGACGAGTTTGCCGTGGTCCAGATCGGCCGGTCCGAGGAGACCGCTGCGCGATCCCTTGCCGGCCGTCTGGTCGAGGTCACCTCGGCGCCTTACGAGATCGACGGTCATCAGATCCTGATCGGCGTCTCGATCGGCATCTCGCTGTCGCCGCAGGACGGCAGCAATCCGGACGAACTCCTGAAGAACGCCGACCTCGCGCTCTACCGCGCCAAGGCGGACGGCCGCGGCACCTATCGCTTCTTCGAAACCGGCATGGATGCCCGCGCGCAGGCGCGGCGCCTCCTGGAAATGGATCTGCGGACGGCGCTGCAACGGAGCGAGTTCGAGGCCTATTACCAGCCGATCCGCGACGTCGTCAGCGGTCGCGTCGTTGCCTTCGAGGCGCTGCTGCGCTGGAATCATCCGCAGCGCGGCCTGATCTCCCCGATCGACTTCATTCCGCTCGCCGAGGAGACCGGACTGATCGTCCAGCTCGGCGAATTCGTGCTGCGCGCAGCCTGTACCGACGCGGCCAGCTGGCCAGACGACGTCGACCTCGCCGTCAATCTGTCGCCGGTCCAGTTCAAGAATCCGAACCTGATCGCATCGGTGACCGAGGCGCTGGCCGCCTCGGGACTCGATGCGCGGCGCCTCGAGCTCGAGATCACCGAATCGGTACTGCTGCAGAACAGCGAGGCGACGTTGGCAACCCTGCACGAGCTGCGCGGCATGGGACTACGGATCTCGCTCGACGATTTCGGCACCGGCTATTCCTCGCTGAGCTATCTGCGCAGCTTCCCGTTCGACAAGATCAAGATCGACCGCAGCTTCGTGTCGGAGCTGGCGACGCGCGAGGATTCCATGGCGATCATCCGTGCCGTGACGGGCCTTGGCCGCAGCCTCGGGATCGTCACCACGGCGGAAGGCGTCGAGAACGACGCCCAGCTCGAGCTGCTCCGGCGCGAGGGCTGCGACCAAGCCCAGGGCTATCTGTTCAGCAAGCCGCGTCCGGCCTCCGACGTGTCGATCATGCTGGGCCGCCCGCGACTGCTGGCGTCGGCGTGAGGCGACTATTGTTGAGCATGATCTGTCCGGAAAACCGCTTCACGCTTTTCCGGATCATGCTCTAGCCGCGGCGCAGCGCGAAATGGGCGCCGCAGAAAGCCATGACGGCGCCGAGGCACAGCGCGGCGAGGCCGGCCAGCACGCCCGAGACGGTCGGGATCGGGCTCGGCGCGGAGGCCGCCTGGCCTGCGCCTGCGAGCAGCAGCACGCCGACCGCGATGAGGAACTGGCGCATCCGCTGCGGAATCTGGCCGTCGGCGGCGCTCTGCATCAACGTCGCGGTGAAATAGCCGCCGGAGAATCCGACCGTGGCGATCAGCCACCAGGCGATCGCAGCGCCGGCGGGGATGAACTCGTGCGTGTCGGAGCGCCAGAGCCCGCCGAGGTCGAGCCCGTAGCGCGCGCCCAGCATGTGCACCGCAAGTGCCAGCAGCACGCCGGAGATCATGGCGGCGCCGAGAATCAGGCGGCGCGGAAAAAAGGTCGTCTCAACCATGCCTCGCTTGTAGGATGGGCGAGGGCGATCGCGCAAGCGGATCGCCGAGGGGATGGCGCGGACGGGATAGATTGTCGCGATGCAGGTTTCGGATGCCGAGCCGGCCACGAGCTACGCCTACAAGGCGTCGCTGATCGGCTCGGCGCATCGCTTCGAGCTGACCGAGCAGGGGCTGTCCTGGCACATCGGCGGCCGATCTGGCCTGTGGCCTTATGACGAGATCGGCGCTGTCAGGCTGTCGTTCCGCCCGGTCTCGATGCAGCAGCACCGCTTTCGCGCCGATGTCACTCACAGCAGCGGCCGCCGCATCGCGATCCTGTCGACGAGCTGGCAGACCGCGGCGCTGATGGCGCCGCAGGACAATGGCTTTCGCGCCTTCATCGTCGAACTGCATGCGCGGATGGCCAAGGCCGGCAGCCGCGCGGTGCTGACCGCAGGCCTCGGCCGCAGCACATATGCGGCGGTGCTGGCATTCCTCGCGGTGCTGACCGTGGCGATGGCGGGCCTGTTGATCCGCGCCCTGGTGATCGGCGAGTTCGCCGGCGCGCTGTTCATCCTCGGCTTTGCCGCGCTGTTCGCCTGGCAGGTCGGCGGCTTCGTGCGGCGCAACCAGCCGCAGAGCTATCGCTTCGATCAGGTGCCGCGCGCCCTGCTGCCCTAGGTGCAATCGGTCGCAATCAAACGTGACTTCGCGCAACTGCGCCGATGCCGCATCGTGCCGCCATGTCAGTCATGGACCGCAGTACACGTCTGCCGACGGCAGATGAGATCGATGGAATCAACCGCGCTCATCTGGTCGATACGCCGCTCCGGCCGGCCGACTTGCTGTTCATGTTCGGCACCCGCGAGGACGTCGGTTTGCGCGCCGACACCGCCGCTCGGCTGTGGCGCGAGGGCTATTTCCGCTGGTCGATTGTGAGCGGCGGCGTGACGCCTGGCTCGGAGCAATCCGAGTGCACGATCATCAAGGCGGCGATGATTGCGGCGGGAGTTCCGGCGGAACTTGTCATCGAAGAGCATCGCGCCATGAACACCGGCGAGAACGTGATTTTCTCGCTGCCGATCCTTGATGCTGCGCTAGGGCTTTCAAACATCCGCAGCGTGATCTGCCTCGGCAATACCTGGACCGCGCGGCGCTACCCGATGACGCTGCACCGGCACTGGCCGGAGGTCGAGAAGATGCTGCTCACCGTCGACAGCTTCGCAACGCCTCGCTCACTGTGGCATACCGACGCCGAATTTCGCCGGCGCGTGCTGCACGAATGGGACAAGATCGAGCCATACAAGGCGAATGGCTTCATCGCCGAATGGCCGGCGTAACCGGCACAAGGGCGCGCTCGCGAGCTACTCGGTGGAGTCGAAATCCTCTTCCTTGGTGCCGAGCAGCGACACGAGCGTGCGCAGGCCGGAATCGAGTTGCTCGAAGGTGGGCGGGGCGATCGCGAGGCGCACCGCGTTCGGGGCATGGCCGTGGGCGATCGCGAAGGTGGAGGACGGCGTCAGCGCGATGCCGCGCCGGGCCGCCGCGGCGACGAAGGTCTGCGAGCGCCAATGCGGCGGCAGCGTCAACCACAGATGATAGGCGCGGGTGTCGGCGGCGATCTCGTAGTCCGCGAGCAGCCGTGCCGCGGTCTGCTGGCGGCGCGCGGCGTCGATGCGCTTGAGCCGCGTCAGTTCGGCGACGGTGCCGTCGGCCATCAGCCGTTGTCCGGAGGCAAGGGCGTGGCCGGAGGCGATCCAGCCGCCGGTGCGGACCGCGCTCATCACGCTTTCGCGCAAACGCGGCGGCGCGACCATGATGCCGAGCGCAAGGCCGGGCGCGACCTTCTTGGACAGGCTGTCGATCACGATGCAGCGGTCCGGCCCGAGGGCTGCCAGCGGCGTGTCGTCGGCGAGGAAGCCATAGACGGCATCCTCGATGATGGTGAGATCGAGCTTCTCGGCAACGCGCATGATGTCGGCGCGTCGCGTCGCGTTCATGGTGACGCCGAGCGGGTTCTGGATGATCGGCTGCAGATACAGCGCCGACAGATGCGCCTCGCGATGCGCCTTCTGGATCGCATCGGGACGGGCGCCGAATTCGTCCATCGGAATCGGGACCAGCGTGATGCCGAGCCGCGCGGCGATGCTCTTGACGTAGGGATAGGTCAGCGCCTCGACGCCGCAGCGGCCGCCGGTGGGGACGAGCGCTGCGAGCGCGGCCGCGAGCGATTGCTTGCCGTTGGCGGTGAACACGATCTGCTCGGCCTGCGGCGCGAAGTCCTTGCGGGCGAGATAGGCGGCGGCGGCATTGCGCGCGCTCTTGGTGCCGGTGCTGGTCGAGACGCGCAGCGCGGATTCCAGCGCGTCGACGCGCTCGAGCCCCGCAAGGCTCTTGGCGATCATCGCCCATTGCTGCGGCAATAACGGATAATTGACCTCGAAGTCGATGCGCGCATCGCGCGGCTCGCTCAAGGCTTCGACCTCGCGCCTGATGGCGCCGGAGATGAAGGTGCCGCGTCCGACTTCGCCGACGACGAGGCCGCGACGAAGCAATTCCGTATAAACACGGCTCGCAGTCGAGACCGCGATGCCACGGTCATAGGCAAAATTGCGCTGCGGCGGTAGCCGGTCGCCGGGCCTTAACGTGCCGTTAGAGATATCCGAGGCAATGGCATCGGCAAGCTTCACGTACTCGAACTTGGACATTATTGCACCGAGAGCAATGTTTTACTTGCTCCGAGAAGTGTACTGGAGCATTTAAGTTCCATCAAGGTCCATGATTGAGCCGAGGAGAGCGAGAGCAATCCGACGGCAAATGAGGTGCAGACGCTGACAAGCGTCCGCGCCAACGGCAATTGCTTCGCCGTGTGGACCGACAGGCCGGAGAAGAAACATGACCACCATCTCGCAAACTGCCGGGCGGAGCTTACGCCCATCCTCCTCGAGCGGATTTCTTGCAACGCTCGTCACCGCCGCCTATGCGCTGTTCGATCGCCTGGAGCGCCGTACCGCCGTCAAGACGCTGAACGAGCTCGACGACCGCGCCCTGCGCGACATCGGGATCACGCGCAGCCAGATCGAGGACGCGGTGTACGGCCAGTTCAAGACCGAGCTGACGCGGTACCTCTAAGCTTGGGTTGAGCGGGCGTCGCTGCTCGCTCTCGTGTCCCGGACGCGGTGCGGCACGTAGTGACGCTCCGCAGAGCCGGGACCCAGCAGGCCACGGCATTCGCTGCAACGTGGGCCCCGGCTCTGCAGCGCACCGCTGAAGTAGCGCTGCGCTGCGTCCGGGGCACGAGCGCATCGTTTGAAGACGCGCTGTCTCAACATCGTCATTGCGAGCGCAGCGAAGCAATCCAGAATCCCTCCGCGGAAAGACTCTGGATTGCTTCGTCGCAAGAGCTCCTCGCAATGACGTGGTGATGGCGTCGATCCTTCAACTCGCATCTCACTCTGCAGACGGTTCGTAGGATGGGTAGAGCACTTGCGAAACCCATCATGCTTTCCCTGCGGACGAAAGGTGATGGGTTTCGCTTCGCTCTACCCATCCTACGGCTTCCAGACATGCCTTCGCATCCTCGCGGCGCATTTCGCCCGAGCTTTGCTTCGATGCCTCACCCTCTCATGAAAGAGGGCGCAGGGAAGACCGGGAGCCGGTTGGCTCCCATGGACCGCCATGCCAAGGGCAGACTGCGTGCGCTTCGTGCATAGCGGAGAACAGGGCAACCGGAGCATCCCGGCCTTCCCTGCGCAGTGGCTTTACGGCTTATGTCGTGCTCTCCCCGGGGAGCGTTGCACTATTGCCCCCGTCGCCTCGCGGATGACTGATGCGTGCGTCCGGTTGGACGACACGCATCACCACAAGACTTGGCGCACAGACCCCGGGCGCCAGGACCACACGATTTTGCCGTACGCCGATCACACCGGTCGTGTGCGCCAGGTGTTTCGCTCACGGTTGCCCGCCCTGCGGAATCCTTGGCGCTGATGTGACCCACGTCCACCGCCACCCGGCCCGCGTTCGTGACGATCGCGATACGCCCCTCTTCGTTGGGCCGGGATGCGGCAACACATACGCGATATCCGAATTTCGGTAAAGTGGAATATTTTTGGTGATGAGGGTTGCCCCACCGCTCGCGTGTTTTGCCCGTCAGGCAACGCAAGGGCTTGTAGCCGCCGATGGATCAGGCGAATGCGACCTGGCCCCACGCTCCGCCGCGGGCTCGCTCGTCTTCCGAGAGGCCGGGCTTGCGGTGAGGCCGTGTCGCGGCGCCGCGTTGACGCCGATGCCGGGCATCCAGGCGTCCCAACTGCGCGGCGATATTGCCCACGAGCGCGGCGACGCGCACCGCCGCTTGTTTGACGACGAACAGGAGCGTCGTGACGCGGCTGAGCACGCCGAGCAGGATCACCACCGAGAAGACGTCGATATAGGCGAGAAAATCGCCGATCAGCATGAGTTCCGGCGGAATCGGGATCCGGTGGTAGTAGGCGAGAACGATGATCGCGACGGGGATGAAGGCGATGACCTTGCGCAGCGTCAGCCGATCCAGCAGGGCGGCCAGCTGGACCACCAGCACGTCCCATAGCGCATCACCGATCGCGAGCGGGATCTCGTAGCTCCATCTCCGCCACCATTGCTTCACGACATTGCTCCGAGCTCGGTGCCTGGCCGCTGGCGTTGTAGCCCGGATGGAGCGCAGCGCAATCCGGGTGCTCGCCCAAACGCACAAGGGTCCCGGATTGCGCTGCGCTCCATCCGGGCTACAATTTCCGAGCCTCAGTGCCTCACCACCAGCACCGAGCATTTTGCGTAGCGCACGACGTGGCCGGCGTTGGAGCCGAGGAAATAGGTGCGCATCGCCGGCCGGTGCGAGGTCATCACGATCAGGTCGGCTTTCATGTGCGCGGCCTCCTCCAGGATCTCGTGATAGATGCCGCCCTGGCGCACCACGCTGGAGATGCGGCTTTGCTCGATGCCGGACTCGCGCGCGACGATGGCGAGCGCCTCTTCCGAGGTCTGGCGCTGCTGCTCGTCGAAATCGGCCGGCACGTATTCGGCCAGCATCACCGGCGTCATCGGCAGCACGTTGAGCAGCCGCACCACGCCGTTCCAGGTCTGCGACAGCGTGGCCGCGGTCGCGATCGCCGGCTTGGCGAGATCGGTGTCGGCGAGGTCGATGGGCACGAGGATGGACTTGAACATCTGCGCCTCCAAATCTTTCGGTCAGCAGGACTTGCCGGCCCGTCGCGCGATCATCCCGATCGAAGCAGCTTGGGGCTGACGAACAGCACCAGCTTGCCGCGGCGGTAGGCCACGTCCCCCCAATCCTCGACGTCAAAGTCGAAGATCGCAAGCCCCGAGGTGGGAAGATTATGGGCGAGCGCCCTGGCGCCATCAGGATCGCCGCCGCCCATCAGCATGAGCGCGGCCTCGTGCATGCCGGGATTATGGGCGACCAGCAGCAGCAGCTTCGGGTCGGCCGGGGCGGTTGCCGTGCGAATGGAATCCAGGATCTGTGCGGGATCGGCGCCATAGAGTTCCGGCAGGATCTCGACCTGCGGCGCCGGGACGCGGTCCTTCATCGCCTGCCAGGCGATGTCCCAGGTCTGCCTGGCACGGACGGCGTGCGACACCAGCACGGTATCGGGGAAAGGCGGATGGCTGGCGATCCAGTCGCCGATCTCGGCAGCATCCCTGTGGCCGCGGTCGTCGAGCCGGCGGTCCTGGTCACGGCCGCTCGGAGCGTCAGTCTCGGTCTTGGCGTGACGCAGCAGCATCAAACGGCGCATGGCATTCTCGAATCGTTCTTCGTCCAGAATAATCTACAGGCGCCGGTCGAGGACAAGGTGACCGGGGCCCAATGGGTCCATTTAAGTTGTCGTTTCGAGCATGGTCTCCGCACAAATGCATTTTGCGTTCGTCACGAGGAAAAACCGCTGCACACCGTTCCGGATCATGCTCTAAGAAAACGACATGAGCGAGACTTTCACAAGCGTGTCCCAGGAAGAAGCCGGCTTTCGCGACCGCACGCGGCTGTCGTTCGACCTCGACGCCGACATCTGCGTCGTCGGCGCGGGGCTGGCCGGGCTCACCATCGCGCTGGAGGCGGCCCGGCTCGGGGCCAGCGTCGCGGTGCTCGAGGGCCGCCACATCGGCTGGAACGCGTCCGGCAACCAGCTCGGCACGGTGATGCCGGGCTTCGCGCTGCCGCTCGCCGACCTGATCGAGCGCATCGGCTTCGAGGACGCGCGTGAATTGTGGACGCTGTCGAAGGAGGGCGCCGAGTTCGTCCGGGCCAACGCCACGGAAGAGAACATGCCGGGGATCGCCAGAAGCGACGGCGTGCTGGAGGTCTCCAACGTCGATGCCGGCGACCGGCTGATCAGCCGGCTGCAGATGCTGAACGAGGATTTCGACACCGAGGTCGAGGGCTGGCAGGTCGATCGCGTCCGCGAGGTGCTCAAGACCGATCACTACTTCCACGGCGTGTATTATCCCAAAGCGTTCCAGGTCGACGGCCGCAAATACGTGCACGGCCTCGCGGCGCTGGCGCGGCGGGCAGGCGCCCGCATCTTCGAGGACACGCCGGTCGTCAGCATCGATCATTCCGGTATCCGCAAGCGCATCGTCACGCCCTCGGCGCGGCTGCGCGCGACGCATATTGTCCTTGCGGGAAATATCCATCTCGGCGCGCCGCTGCGCCGCCTGTCGGAAACGCTGCTCCCGGTCTGGCGCTATGCCGGCATCACCGCGCCGCTCGGCGAGCGTGTGCACGAGATCATCGCCTTCAAGGGATCGGTGATGGATTCCGACGGTGTCGATCATTTCCGCATCGTCGACGGCGACCGGCTGATGTGGGAAAGCCCGGAGACCACCTGGGCGGCGCGGCCGCAGCGCTTTGCGGGCGCCGTCAGGCGGCGGATCCGCACGATCTTTCCCGCGCTCGGCAAGGTCGAGGTCACCGACATGTTCGGCGGCGCCACCGGCCAGACCGTGCATGGTATGCCGCAGATCGGCCAGTTGCGCAAAGGCCTGTGGGTGGCGAGCGGGTTCGGCCGCCAGGGCATGAACACCTCCGCGATGGCCGGGCAGATGATCGCGCGCAGCATCCTGTGGGGCGACGAGCGCTGGAAGCTGTTCTCGCCGTTCGAGCTGGTCTGGGCCGGCGGCGCCACCGGACGGGTCGCAGGCCAGCTGGTCGGGATCTGGGGCAGGGCGAGTTCCGCCGCCGCAGGCTCGCTCGCCCGCTACCGCGAGCGGGCCCGGATCAAGGATCGCCAGCGCGAAGCCCGCCTCGCCGAGGCCAACCGCGCCGCCGGCACCGGCCCGCGTCGCCCGCCGCCCGGCGTCAGGCCGCGGCCGGCCCCGCCGCCCAGACCCGCGGCCGAGGGGGAAGAACGAACCACGGAACCGGCCTCGCACGAGGCCGATTTGTCGCGTTAGACTGAAGAAAAATTCCGCCTGGACGTGTAACGTCGGCCGTTAGAGCCCGTATCTCAGGGCGTGGAGCTCCCGCACGGAGAATGAGATGTTTGACCGCCGCATCCTGTTGACGACCGCCGCCGGCCTGTTCGGCCTCGGGGCCCTTCGCTGGCTGAGGGGAACACCTGCCGAGGCCGGTGAGAAAGCCGCGGAAAAGTTCGAGATCACGAAGACGGAGGCTGAATGGCGCGCCCAGCTCACGCCGCAGCAATATGAGATCCTGCGCAACCACGGCACCGAGCGGCCAGGCTCCAGCCCGTTGCTGAAGGAGCATCGCAAGGGCATCTTCGCCTGCGCCGGCTGCGACCTGCCGCTGTTTGCCTCCGACACCAAGTTCGAGAGCGGCACCGGCTGGCCGAGCTTCTACCAGCCGATCGAGGGCAATGTCGGCAAGACCGAGGACCGCACCTACGGCATGCTTCGCACCGAGGTGCATTGCCGGCGCTGCGGCGGCCATCTCGGCCACGTCTTCGACGACGGCCCGAAGCCGACCGGCCTGCGCTACTGCATCGACGGTTTCGGGCTGGTGTTTCACCCGGCGGCAGCGTCGGCGACGTAGGTTTTACCCCTCGTCATTCCGGGGCGCCCGAAGGGCGAGCCCGGAATCTCGAGGTTCCGGATTCGAGGCTTCGCATCGCCCCGGAACGACGATGTGTCCCGGCAATTGTTGCCGGTCCCGGCAATTGTGCCCCGGTCACCCGACCGGGGCATTTTCGTTAAGTGATTGATTTCCTGAAGATGCCCGCATTGGCATAGCCCTTGCGACAGTCTCACCCGACTGCGGCCATGGTCGACCGGCCGCCGAGATCGGATCTGGAGACAAAGTTATGGGTATCTTCGATGCAATGAACACCTCGGTGGGTGGCCTGCAGGCGCAGTCCTACGCGCTGCAGAACATTTCCGGCAACATCGCGAACTCATCCACCACCGGTTACAAGGGCATCGGCACCAGCTTCGTCGATCTCATTCCCGACTCCTCGGTTCCGAGCAAGCAGGTCGCCGGCGGCGTGACGGCCAATGCCAAGGCCACCATCACCACGCAGGGCACGATCTCGGGCTCCACCGTCGCCACCAACATGGCGATCACCGGCGACGGCTTCTTCTCGATCCAGAAGGCGACCGGCGTCGTCGACAACGTCCCGGTGTTCAGCGGCGTCACCTATTACACGAGGCGCGGCGACTTCCAGCTCAATGCCAACGGCAATCTGGTCAACGGCGCCGGCTATTATCTGATGGGCGTCACGGTCGACCCCAAGACCGGCAACCCGACCGGTAACGTTGCGAACGTCCTGAAATTCCAGAACAACTTCATCCCCGCGCAAGCCACCACCTCGATCCAGTATGCGGCCAACCTGCCGACCCAGCCGAACACTGCAGCAAGCTCGACCGCTTCGCCCGGAACGCTGCTCGCGGCCGGCGGCCTCAACCCGTCCGACTTCGCTGCCAACCCGCTTCCGGTCGGCACGCCGCCGGCGCCCTACACCAACAACACCGCTTCGGGCGCCGCGGCCACGGGCAACGTCCGCTCGCCCTATTCGTCGACGACGAACACCGGATCGGTCGCTCTCCAGAACAACTCGTCGGCCGTCGCATCGACGACGACATCGCTGGATGCCGCCGTCGGCACGCATCTCGCATCGAGCATTCTCACCGCGCTGAGCGGCCAGACGCTGACCATCAACGGCAACACGATCACCTTCAACGCGGGCAACACCGTCACGCTCGGCACCAACTCGACCATCGGCCTGGGCGCCGGCACGCCTGCGACGGTCCAGGACATTCTGACCGCAATTCAGAACGCAGGCGGCGCTGGCGTGACTGCGTCCCTCAACACGAGCGGCAATATCGTGATTTCGAGCGGCACCACCACGGACGTGGCGGTGAACAGCGGCACCGCGGCCACGGCGCTCGGGATCACCAGCGTGACGCGCGGCGGCAACGTGCTGTCGTCGCCCGCGATCTCGGGATCGACTGTGTTGAGCGGCAGCGCTACGGCAGGCGGCGCCCAGGTTCTCTCCTCGGGTTTCTCGGCGGGCCCGCCCGCCGACACGATTACCGTCAACGGCCAGACGCTGACATTCGTGGCTTCCGGCGCGAGCGGTCCGAACCAGATCAACATCACCGACAACATCACGACCCTGCTCAGCAAGATCGACGCGCTCTCCGGCGCCACCGGCTCGTCCGTCAGCACCAGCGGTGTGATCACGTTGAACACGGGCACCGTGTCCAACCTCTCGGTGTCGAGTTCCAACAGCGCCGCCTTCGCCGCGCTCGGCTTTACTTCCACCATCACCAAGAACCGTAACGGCGGCGGCACCGCGGGCACCGGCGGCGTGATCGGCAACGACATCGCGACCTTCACCAAGGAGTCGATCAGCGGCGGCGCGGTGACCGCCTACAACGCTGCCGGCACGCCCGTGAACCTGCAATTGCGCTGGGCCAAGACTGACAGCGCCTCGCTGGGCGCAGGTCACTCCGACAGCTGGAATTTGTTCTACCAGACTGATCCGAACGCGACCGGCACCACGGTCGGCTGGGTCAATACGGGCCAGGCCTTCACCTTCGCTTCCGACGGATCGCTGACCACGCCGGCCGGCTCCGGCATCACCATCAACAATGTCAGCGTCAGCGGCCAGTCGCTCGGCTCCGTCGCCTTCAACATCTCGAGCGGCGGCCTGACGCAATATGCCAGCACGTCGGGCGCCGTGACCATCAACACCATCACGCAGAACGGCTACGCCGCAGGCCAGTTACGGTCGGTCGCGGTCAACAACAGCGGCCTCGTGGTCGGCACCTTCTCGAACGGCCAGAACCTCAACCTCGCCCAAGTCTCGCTGTCGCACTTCAACGGCACCAACTATTTGAAGGCGATGGATGGTGGTGCGTATGCAGCGACCGAACAGTCAGGCGCCGCGATCGACGGCGCATCGGGAAGCATCAGCGGTTCTTCGCTGGAAGGCTCGAACACCGACATCGCCGACGAATTCACCAAGCTGATCGTGACCCAGCAGGCCTACTCGGCCAACACCAAGGTGATCACGACCGCGAATTCGATGGTGCAGGACCTCTTGAACGTGTTGCGCTGATCGGCGCGTGACGTAACCAAAGGCGGCAAGTAACATGGGTTTGAGTTCAGCCCTCGCCAGTGCGATGAGCGGTCTGCGTGCCAACCAGGCCGCGCTCTCGATCGTCTCCTCGAACGTCGCGAATGCGCAGACGCCGGGTTACACCGTCCAGACCCCGAACCAGATCGAGGTCACCACCGGCGATTTCGGCTCGACGGCGATGACGACCGGCGTCAGCCGGGAGCTCGACGCCTTCGTGCAGAACCAGCTGCGCACCGAGACCGGCGGCAGCGGTTACGCCGACCAGATGGCCAACATCCTGAAGCAGCTTCAGAATGTCTATGGCACGCCCGGCAACAGCGGCACGCTCGAAGACGCGCTGAACAAATTCACCACGTCACTGCAGGCGCTGTCGACCAGCTCCGGCGCGTCCTCGGCGCAAACCGTTGCCCTCGGTGCGGCGCAGGCGCTGGCCACGCAGCTCAACGTCACCACCAAGGGCATCCAGTCGCTGCGCTCCAATGTTGAGCAGGATCTCGGCACCTCGGCGCAGGCCGCGAACGCTGCCATGCAGCAAATTGCCAACATCAACACCAAGCTCCAGGGCCTGTCGGCCAACGACCCCTCGGCTGCGACGCTGATGGACCAGCGCGACCAGGCCATCAACACGCTGTCGAAATATGTCGACGTCCGCGTCACCACCGACGGTTCGAACCAGGCCAACCTCTACACCACGACCGGCATCCAGCTCGTCGGCGCCGGGCTCGCCTCGCAATTTACTTTTGCTTCCGCCGGGGCGATGTCTGCGACCTCGCTCTACAACATCGATCCGGCCAAGTCGGGCGTCGGCGCGCTCAACATCGTGCTGCCGAACGGCTCGAAGGTCGATGTCGTCGCCAACAACGTGGTCTCATCGGGCCAGATCGCGGCTGATCTGAAGCTGCGCGACCAGACGCTGGTGCAGGCGCAGGATCAGATCGACCAGCTCGCCGCGACGATGTCGAGCGCGTTGTCCGACAAGGCCACGGCCGGTAGCACGGTGTCGGGTCCGCCCGCCGGATTCGACATCGATCTTGCAGGTGCGCTGCCGGGCAACACCGCGACCGTCACCTACACGGACACGGCCACCAACACCCAGCGCCAGATCAAGCTCGTCAACGTGACCGATCCGGCGGCGTTGCCGCTGCAGAATGCGACTGGCGCCAACCCGATGCAGATCGGCGTGAACTTCTCCGGCGGCATGAGCGCGATCGCCGCGGCGCTTAATACCGCGCTTTCGACCTCGCATCTCAGCTTCTCCGCGGCGCCGGCGCCTGCGAGCGCCACGACGCTGCGGGTCACCGACGACAATTCCGGCCTCGCCAAGGTCAGTTCGGCCACGACGAGCAAGACGATGTCGTCGCTGACCTCGGGCAATCCGCAACTGGCGGTGTTCACCGACGGCGGGCAGGCGCTCTACACCGGTGCGATCACATCGTCGGGCTCGCAGCTGACCGGCTTTGCCGGACGCATCAAGGTGAACACCCAGCTGGCCGCCGACCCGACCAGGATGTCGGTGTACAACACCTCGCCGGTGACGCCCGCCGGCGACACCACGCGTTCGGACTATCTCTATTCGCAGCTCACCTCGGCGGTGTTCTCCTATTCGCCGACGAGCGGCCTCGGCTCGGCCAACCAGCCTTTCTCCGGCAGCGTCTCGAACTACCTGCAGCAGTTCCTGAGCGTGCAGGCCAACGCCTCGACCCAGGCCACCCAGCTCCAGCAGGGCCAGAGCGTCGTGGTCTCGACGTTGCAGGCCAAGTTCGACTCGACCGCCAAGGTCAACCTGGACTCGGAGATGTCGAACCTGATCCAGCTGCAGAATGCCTATGCCGCCAACGCCCACGTCATGTCGGTGGTGCAGAGCATGATGAACACGTTGATCCAGGCTCAAGTGTAAACAGTATAGGGCGCTGAAACATGTCGATCAGCAGTATCAATTACGCTTCATCGGTTCTCGGCTCGCAGATCCGCAACATCAATCAGCAGCTCACCGATCTGTCGACGCAGCTTTCGACCGGCAAGCTGTCGCAAAGCTATTCCGGGATGGGCACCAACGAGGGCTTTGCGATCGCCGGACGCGCGCAGCTCTCCAACATCGCGGGCTATACCGACACCATTACCAACGTCAATGTCAGCATCAACCTCGCCAACACCGCGCTGCAGTCGCTGACCAAGATCCGCAGCACGGTGCAGACGGGCTCCGCCAACACCGCGCAGGATCTCAACGTCAACGGCCAGACCATCGCGCAGAACACCGCGGCGGCCCAGTTCGGCTCCATGGTCGGCGTGCTCAACACGCAGACCGGCAACCGCTATCTGTTCTCCGGAACCGCGGTCAACACGCAGTCGGTCGCGGATGCCGGCGACATCATCAACGGCACCACGACGCAGGCGGGGTTCAAGACCGTGATGGCGGAGCGCCAGGCCGCCGATCTCGGCGCCAACGGCATGGGCCGGCTGGTGCAGACGCACGCGACGCCGAGCACGGTGGTGCAGGTGTCGGAAGACGTCCCGGGCTCGCCGTTCGGGCTCAAGCTCAAGGCGGCGTCCTCGACGCTGACGGGCGCGACCTTGACCGGACCCAGCGGCTCGCCGGTGTCGTTCTCGATCGATCTCAACGGCAACAATCCCAGCAATGGCGACAAGCTCAGCGTTCAGTTCACGCTGCCGGACGGCACGACCGAGCAGATCGACCTGACCGCATCCACGGCGACGCCGACGCCGCTCGGCAGCTTCGCGATCGATCCCGGTCAGCCCAACGCCGTTCCGCCTGTTGCGCCCGACCCGAACATCACGGCCTCGAATCTCAACACGGCGCTCAACACTGCGATCAAGAAGCTCGCGGGCACCTCGCTGGTGGCGGCATCGGCCGTGACCGCCGGCGACAATTTCTTCAATACCGCAAGCTCCGCGATCGGCGCTCCCAAGACCAGCCAGGCCGGCCCGACCGTGCCGATCAGCGGTGCGACGGCGCTGTCCGGGACGAGCCCCACGGACTCGATCGCGCCGGGCTTCGCCGCCGGCGACACGCTCACCGTCAACGGCACCACGCTGACCTTCGTGACCACCGGCGCGACCGGCAACGAGCTCAACGTCGGCGACAGCATCCAGACCCTGCTGAGCAAGATCGACGGCATCACGGGCACGTCGAAGCCGTCGACGGTCCATGGCGGCTCGATCACGATCAACACGGACGACGCAGCCAGCCTGAACATCACGAGCTCGAACACGGGCGCGCTGGGCTCGCTCGGTTTCGCCACCACGCCGGTGACCGCGACGCAGCCGCCTCTTCGCGTCGGGTCTTCTCCGGCAAGCTCGGCGACGACGCTGGTCAACGGCTCGGCCACCACGGTGAAATGGTACCTGGGCAATGACGGGCCCGGCTCGGCGCGCTCGACCGCGATGGCGCGGGTCGACGATTCCGTCACGGTGCAGTACGGCGCCCAGGCCAACGAGGACGCGATCCGCCGGCAATTGCAGGCGATCGCGGTGTTCGGGACCTTCTCGACCTCGCCGACCGGGCAGTATTCGGGCGGGCAGGTCGCAGCGCTGAGCCTGCGGGTGACGCAGGCGCTGACCCAGCAGCCCGGCCAGCAGCGCATCGAGGACATCCAGACCGACATCGCGATGGCCCAGAACACGATGAAGGACGCCTCCACGCGCCAGACCCAGGCCAAGGCGCAGCTCCAGACCATCATCGACCAGGCGGAATCGGCCTCGCCCGACCAGGTCGCGAGCGAGATCCTGTCGCTCCAGAACGCGCTCCAGGCGTCCTATCAGGTGACCTCGAACCTGGCGCAGCTCTCGCTCGTCAAGTTCCTGTAAGGCCGCGTTAAGACGCCGTTAACCATGCCTCTTTACCTCTTGGTGAGGATTGGAGCGGGGCGGAGCTGCCGATGTCGGACAAGATGCAATTGGTGGTGGCAACGCCGTGCTTCGGCGGGCAGGTGTCGAGCATCTATGCCAGCTCGATCTTCGCGCTGCAGCGCGCCGTGCACGGCATGTCCAATCTCGAGCTCAAGGTGCTGCTGCGGGACGGCGATGCGCTGATCACCCGCGCGCGGGCCAATCTGGTCGCGATGTTCCTGGACGACCCCAATGCGACGCATTTCCTGTTCATCGACGCCGACATCGGCTTCAAGCCGGAGCAGGTGTTCCGGCTGATCGAATGCGGCGCGGACGTCGTCGCCGGCTGCTATCCGATCAAGCGGGTCAACTGGGACAAGGCCGCGCGGGCGATCCAGTCGGGCCGCACCGATGTGCCGGCCGCCTCGCTCGACTACGTGCTCGAGATCGAGGACCCCGACCGCATCGTCGTCGTCAACGGCTTCACCCGCGTGCGCTATGCCGGCACCGGCTTCCTGATGATCCGCCGCCACGTGCTGGAGGCGATGTGCCGCCATCCGGACTATGCATCCCTGCAATTCTTCCGCGAGCATTCGCACGACACGCTTGCGGCGAGCCAGAACCGGTTCGCGCTGTTCGAGTGCATGATCGATCCTGCGACCGGCACCTATCTGTCCGAGGACTTCGCCTTCTGCAAGCGCTGGACCGACATCGGCGGCGAGATCTGGGCCGACATCCAGAGCTCGCTCGATCACGTCGGCCCGTCGGTCTTCCACGGCGACATTGCCTCGCAATTTGCGCCGGCGCCCACAGGGGCGGCGGCCGATGCGGCGTAAGCCTTCCGGGATGAGCGCCGGCGCATCCCGTCTGTCAGGGCTGGAGCGCGCCATCGACGGCGGCTCGCGTTATCGCCTGCGCGATCTCTTCACACCACTGGACACGCTGCTCGTGTCCGGCGGAGATCCGCGGTTGGCGCTCGATCCGAGCGACCGCCTCAATGGCTATGGCTGCGCGGCCTCGCCGGAGCCGGAGATCTGGAATTTCGCCTCCTCGACGGCATCGACGATCTCGCAAGCCGCCTATGACCGTGCCGCGCTGGCGCGCGAGGAGCTGATGCACAAATGCCTGTTCGACGAGGTCGAGGTCGCCTTCGACGCGCGCTGCGAGGACATGCGGCACGAGCTGCGCGGCCATCTCCAGCTGGCGCCGCGCGTCGACATCGTGTTCTCGCCCTCCGGCACGGACTCCCAGCTCCACGCTCTGTTCCTGGCGCGCGCGGTGCTCGGCGCGCCGCCGGTGACGATCGTGGTCGGCGCCGACCAGACCGGAAGCGGCACGGTCCACACCGCCCGTGGACACCATTTCAGCTCCATGACGGCGGGCGGCCTTGCGGTTCGCAAGGATGGCGCGGTCGCGGGGCTCGCCGGCGCCAGCCTCGCATTGCCGCTGCTCGAGACGGGGCCGGGGATTGCGATGCGGGCGGACGCCGATGCGGCGGTGCTGCATGCGGTCGAGGCCACGATCGCGCGAGGCGCGCCCGTGCTGCTCCAGATCATGGATGCCTCGAAGCTCGGCTGGCGCGCGCCGAGTGCGGACTGTCTCGATGAGATCGCGCGGCGCTGGCCGCGCAAGGTCCAGATCGTCGTCGATGCCTGTCAGGCCCGGCTCGGCCGTCGCCGGCTGCGCTCCTATCTCGACCGCGGCTACATGGTGCTGATGACAGGCTCGAAATTCTTCGGCGGGCCTGCCTTCAGCGGTGCGCTGCTGGTGCCGAAGGGCTTGTCGCGATCGCTCGACCGGATCGAGGGGATCGCGCCGGGTGTCTTCGACTATGCCGGCCGTTGCGATTGGCCGATGGCCTGGCCGGCACTGCGTTCGCGCTTCGACCGCCGGCCGAACTTTGGCCAATGGCTGCGCTGGGAGGCGGCGCTCGCCGAGATCGGCAGCTACTACGCCGTGCCCGGTGCTTTCCGCGCCGGGGTGCTCGCCGAGCTCGCCGCCGGCATCGACAGCATGATCGCGTTGTCGCCGTCGCTCCGCGCCGTCGCAGCCGCGACCCGGACGACCCAAATCGATGACGAGGAATTGGCACAAACCACGATCTTTCCGTTCACGCTGCTGCGCGGCGGCAAGCCGGTCTCGACCGCCGAGACCAGCGCCATTCACCGGGCGATGGCGCGTGACATGAACGAGGCGATCAGCGGCAGCGCGGCGGACCGGCAGGTGGCCGCGCAACGCTTCCTGATCGGCCAGCCGGTCCGTCTGGAGCGGCAGGACGGGGCACCGCAGGCCGTGCTGCGCCTTTGCGTCGGCGCCCGGCTCGTGACCGAGGCCTGGTCGCCGGATGCGGCGGAGGCGCGGCGCAACGTGCAACAAATTCTCGATCGCATCGCCGACGTCCTGGTAAAGATCGAACTGCTGCTCGACCGTGGCGCGGTTGCGGCCGTGCCTGTAAACTCCGCGTTCGAGGTGTGAGATGCAGCAACCGGCTTCCGCCCCGCTTCGCATGACCGCGGCAGACTGCGCCGATCGCATCGGCTTTGCGCAACTGACGCGCCAGGCCTTCGAAGGTGTCGACCTGCATCCATTGCGCGACCAGCTGCTGGCGCGGATCGCGGCGGGGACGGCGCTCGCGGGCGAAGGGCTGGACCTGTCGTTGATCACCCAGCTTCTCGGCGACAAGGATCAGGGGCTCGCGATCCAGTCGGAGGTGCTCACCTTCCATCAATTGTTTCGCACGCCGAGCACAGCTCCCAAGCCGGGCTTGCGCCTGCTCGCGCTTGCAGCCGACATCGACATGGGCGGCAACACGCCGATCGATTTTCTGCTCGAAGGCTCCGACGTCGAGCTGTTGACGCTCTACGTGGTCAAGGGTGTCGGTCTGCCGGAGAATTTGCCCGAGCACGACGTTGCCATCGTGGTCGCCTCCGATTCCGAGGAATGCCGCGAGGCACTGGCCTTGATCGAGAGGGCCGCGCCGCACTGGCCGCGGCCGCTGCTCAATCGTCCCGACCGTATCGGCAATCTCGATCGCGACAAGCTGCACCGGCTGCTCGCGGGCGTGCCGGGGCTCGACATTCCCGCGACCATCCACGCGACGCGCGCGCAATTGTCCGATCTCTCCAAAGGACAGGTCGCCTGCAAGGACATCGCGGATGAACTGCGCTTTCCGATGATCGCGCGGCCGCGCGGCTCGCATGCCGGCGTCGGGCTCGCCAAGCTCGACGATGAGGTGGCGCTCGCGGCCTATCTCGCGGAGCGTGGCGAACAGGATTTCTTCGTCGCGCGCTTCGTCGACTATGTGAATCCCGACGGACTCTACCGCAAATACCGTCTGGCGATGGTCGACGGCAAACCTTACGCCTGCCACATGGCGATCGCCGATCGTTGGGATATCTGGTATCTCAACGCCTACATGGCGTTCAGCGAGGAGAAGCGGGCCGAGGAAGCCGCCTTCATGCTCGACTTCGATCGCGCTTTTGCAGAGCGCCACAGAAGCGCGCTCGAGGAGATGAGCAGGCGCGTCGGCCTCGATTATTTCATCGTCGACTGCGCCGAGAACCAGGACGGTGAGCTCCTGGTCTTCGAGGCCGACAACACCGCCGTCGTGCACAACATGGATTCGCCGGTCGTGTTTCCCTACAAGCCGCCGCAGATGCGCAAGATCTTCGCGGCCTTCGCGGCGATGCTGTCGCGGCATGCAGGAGCGGGCGAGGGGAGTGCAGCATGAACGAGATCATTCGCAACGCGCACGCCTCCGTCGCGCACACCTCGCTCGATCCGCAGGATTGGGGCGCATTCCGCGCGCTCGCCCATCGCATGCTGGACGAGGCGATCGACGGCATCGCCGATGTTCGGGCACGCCCGGTCTGGCAGCCGATTCCCGATGACGTCCGTGCGGTATTCAGGACCGACGTTCCGCGCGAGGCGAGCGACCTCGCCGAGGTCTATCGCGAATTCGCCGAGCACGTTGCGCCGTATGCGACCGGCAACGTCCATCCCGGTTTCATGGGCTGGGTACATGGCGGCGGCACTGCGGTCGGCATGCTCGCCGAAATGCTCGCGGCCGGCCTCAACGCCAATCTCGGCGGAAGAGATCACATGCCGATCGAGGTCGAGCGCCAGATCGTCGACTGGATGCGGCGTCTGTTCGCATTTCCGGACAGCGCGAGCGGCATCTTCGTCACGGGCACCTCGATGGCCAATCTGATGGCGGTGCTGGTGGCGCGCACGGCTGCGCTCGGCACACTGGCGCGGCAGCACGGCATCGGCAACGACGGCGCGCTGCTCACGGCCTATACCTCACAGGCCGCGCATGGCTGCGTCTCCAGGGCGATGGACATTGCCGGGCTCGGCACCGATGCGCTGCGCAAGATCGGCGTCGACGCCGACCATCGCATCGACGTCGCCGCGCTGCGCGCGCAGATCGCCGTCGATCGCGAGGTCGGCTTCAAGCCGTTCCTCGTCGTCGCCTCTGCCGGCACGGTCGACATCGGTGCGATCGACGACCTCAAGGCCATCGCGGAGCTGTGCCGCGAGGAAGGCATCTGGTTTCACGTCGACGGTGCCTTCGGTGCGCTCGCGATTCTGTCGCCTGAGCTCGCGCCGCTGCTCGGCGGCATCGAGCTCGCCGATTCCATCGCGCTCGATTTTCACAAATGGGGGCAGGTGCCCTATGATGCCGGCTTCCTGCTGGTGCGCGACGGCGAGCAGCACCGGCAGGCCTTCGCGCAGCCAGCGGCCTATCTCAGCCGCGAGGCGAGGGGGCTTGCGGCGGGAGCGATCTGGCCCTGCGATCTCGGCCCCGATCTGTCGCGCGGTTTCCGCGCGCTGAAGACGTGGTTCACGCTGAAGACGTTCGGCACCGACCGGCTGGGGGCGACGATCGCGCGAAGCTGTGCGCTGGCGAAATATCTGGAGGCGCGCGTGCTGGCCGAGCCGCGGCTGGAATTGCTGGCGCCGGTCAACCTCAACATCGTCTGCTTCCGCTACCGGGCCGATGATGCGGTCAACCGCGAGATCGTCGCCGACATCCAGGAGTCCGGAATAGCGGCGCCGTCGAGCACGACGCTGAGCGGCAAGTTCGCGATCCGTGCTGCGATCGTCAACCACCGCACCGAGGAGGCGGACATCGATGCGCTGGTCGCGGCGGTGCTGGACTTTGGCGGACGGCGCTGCGGCGCCGGCGTGATCGAGGTCGAGGCGCCGCCGCTCGCGGCGCAATAGCACTGCTTCATGGTTGAAACGACGACGGCCCCGGAGATGATCCGGGGCCGTCGTCGTTTGCGGGATGGCGTGGTTCGCGCAGCCGTTGCCGCGCGAATACGCGCGGTCAGGCGGCGGAGCTCACGTCGTCCTTGTCCGCTTCCACCTTGGGATGGGTGGCCTCGAACTGGCTCCGCAGCTTCTCTTCATAGGCAATCAGCTTGCGGGCGTCCTTGAGCGCCCGGTACAGGTCGCCGTTCAGGATGTTGTTGTTGATGGCCTCGATGATCGGCCAGGCGCTCGGCACCGCCGTGACGATGTCGCGCACCAGGTTGAAATAGGTGCCGTGCTGGGTCTGCGGGTCCGGCGAGATGTACATGAGCTGGACCGCCAGGTAGACGAGCTTGGCGGGCGTATCGGCGGTCTCCGGCGTGAGGATGTCCCGCTCGCGCAGGATCGGTACGTTGTCGCCGTCGATCAGGAGGCGGGCGCGCTGGTCCGTGTTGGTAATCACGCAGTTTCCGACGATGATGCGTTCGTGCGGTCTGAGCTCGACCTTGAGGGCCATTGCCTGTTCTCCATCAACGCTTTCGTAACCGAGCGTTCGTTGCGGCCTATCAGGACGTGATTCTCGCTCGTAACTAGTTAACGAGCTGTAAATTCACGCCCCTTGCGCTGAAAAGCCCAATCATTTCAAGGGTCCGTTTGTGTGGCGGCGCAGCGATACGCGCCGCTTCCCGGACCGAATCACGCGTGACGCGGCAAAAGCCCGGGTTTCATTTCATGTTTCGTTAGAGGTCTCGGCGCCACGGTCCGCCGGTCGCTGGGTCGATCTCGATCCAAGCAGACGTGTAACAGTAGCGTCGTTTACCAGAAAGGTAACAGAGTTATGTCAGGCATCGTCCTCTCCTCCTCGGTTCGTCAGAACCTGCTCTCCCTCCAGTCCACCGCCGATCTTCTCGCCACCACGCAGAACCGTCTGTCGACCGGCAAGAGCGTCAACTCGGCCCTGGACAATCCCACCAACTTCTTCACCGCACAGTCGCTCGACAACCGCGCCA